>JAYEJS010000080.1 GCA_034660695.1 Candidatus Thermoplasmatota archaeon
TTCGTATGCGCCTTGTGAAAGTCATGTAGTGTTAATAACACTACGCATATAATAATTTCGAAGTAATTTTTCTTGATTGAACATCTTATCAGTTGTTTATGTAGTGTTATAATAGGGCAAATCTAGGTTATCAGCTTTTTTGCTGCATCATGCAGTTGCTTTGGTATGGAAACTGTAGTGTATCCTTCCATTGTACATAAACTAATGCAAAAGGCATTTATAAGCTTTTGTTCTGGTTATTTACCTTCGCTCCTCCGTCGTCAGTACACTATTACATTTACAAGCATATCTCTCCCACCCTTTACTTTTTTCCGAGCATTTTTTAAAATGGTTTTGTCGTGTAAGTCCGTTATTTTTCCAGGCTTATGCAGCCTTACTCCTAGCATTAAAAAGCCGTATCGGAAGCATTTAAAAAATCAGAAAAGCCTTTGGGGCTGGGTGACATAGTAATCAACATTTTTTGTGAGCCATGCCTTCAATTTTCATTTTGCGGGATTCTATCGCTATTCAAATCATATCGGGACAATTATATATCAAAATATCATTTCCTGGCAATGAAAGAAAAAGATATGATTCCCATCATTGCCATGGGGCTCCTATTCCTTGTTATCCAGTTTCTGGCCCTGGCGGCGACAGAACCATTTCATGCAGTGGGTGCAAAAGCATTTGAAAATCCAGATGACCCGGCAAATGTTCTGCAAGTTATCCTCATTGTCATCGTATTCACCGCATTTATCCTTTTAATTGCAAGATACAAAAAAAAATTTGTGAAGTACATAATCCTGTTTGTATTTTTTATGTCGATATATTACATATTTCAGGCATTTTTTTTGGTTATCGTACCTTCTATTTCCTTTTCAGTTTCATTTATACTCGCAATTCTCGCAATCATCCTGCTCATGAAATATCCAGAATGGTATGTCGTTGACATCCTGGGCATGATAATCGCAGCGGGCATTATTGCAATATTTGGCGTTTCCATTTCAATCCCATTGACAATAGCTTTGCTGTCGATACTTGCCATATATGATGCAATTTCAGTTTACAAGACAAAACACATGATAAGCCTTGCAGACACGGTCGTGGGAGAAAGCCTTCCACTCCTCATGGTTGTACCAAAAAAACGCAACTATTCTTTTTTGAAAGAGACGGGCTTGAGGAAAGAAAGAGATGCTCTTTTCATGGGTCTCGGGGATGTCATCGTACCCGGCATACTCGCATCCACCTCATATTTTTCTGGAAGCTTTATTGTGGCAATATCGGTGATAACAGGCTCGTCGGTCGGATTTTTTTTACTGATGCGATTGGCAGCAAGAGGCAATCCGCAGGCAGGGTTGCCATGCCTTAACGGAGGGGCAATAATTGGCTATGCTATATCCAGCTATATTTTATTTGGAAAATTCATAGGCTTTACATGATTTTGTAACCACAGTTTTTGCAATGTATTCCTTTGCCCCCCACAAGTTTACCGCCGCATTTAGGGCATTTCAGCTTTTTTACCAAGTAAGAAAGCCATGCCTCCCTAACCTCCGAAACATCGGATTCCTTTATCTTCTCGAAAATTTCTCTCTGCTCCTCATTATGAATTAAAGTCTCCAAAACATTGAAATTTACGCCAGCGGGCCTTTCATGGTCAGCTTTTTTCCTTATGGAAATGGAGAGAAGTATGCCGGAAATAATTCCTCCAATGTGGGCAAGGTGTGCCACCCCATCTGATATGCCGCTGAACGTGTAGATACTCTCCATGGACGCAAACAACAGCGTTGCCACTACTACTGGCATTCTTATGAACAGGATGATAGGAAAGGGAATGGGCATGACAACCTCATCCCTTGGATAAAGTGCGGCAAACGCTCCGAGAATGCCGAAAATTGCCCCGGATGCACCTACAAGCATTATGTTGCTTCCCCAATTAAAAATGGAGAAAAATATTGCACCAAAAATTCCAGTGGCAAAATATATGGCGGCAAATTTTCTACTGCCAACTCGCTGTTCAAAGGGAATGCCTACGAGCAGAAATACAATCATATTCATGAGGATGTGGAAGATGTCACCGTGAACAAATATGGAGGTGAACAGCGTATGGACGTGCGTGATGTCTTCCAGATAGGAGGGCTTAAATGCCAGATCGGAGAATATTGGAGAATATGCTGTAGAAAAACCATGGGATGTTAAAATTAGAAGGAAAAAAATTATGAAATTGATAACCACGATCATCTGCGATATCAGTATTTTTTTCTTTGCCGCATATGCGAGGCCGAACAGCATGATGAAAACAGATATAATTGAAAGGAAATTCATTTTCTCCTCCAGTGGAAATATAAAAGCAAAAATGCAATTGCAAAAACTGCAGTGACTGCCAGAGCATTTACATAATTTGTTTCACTCATTTCATCTTCTTCCTCATACCCGGAAAGGTTCCAGTCATAGTTAAATATTTTTGTAAAATATTTTCCGACATCTTCATTCTCAATGATTATTCCCACTTCTCTGTTATTTCTCACTGAATTTTCATTCCAGTTTATAGATGAAACCAATGTTTTGTTTCCGTCCACAATCATACCCTTATTATGCATGTTGCTGAAATAAGACCAGTTAGAATATACAAATTTTACATCTATATCGTTTTGCTTCAAGTATTTCATTGTTTCTTCATTCATTTCATTTGTTGATTCATATGATGGATTGTAATTCATTATAACACGCACCTTTATGTCCTCATCACTTTTATTCACTATCTCTCTCAAAAAAGGATTCAGTCCGTCCCAGTTTTTTTGTATATATAACTGCTCGACCAAAATGCTTTTTCTTGCAGAATTTATCAGCCTGCAAATCTTTCCCTCCGCATTATCAGGAGAAAGAATAACGGTGCAATTGAATGTGCCGTTTATTGTTTCCGGAGAAAAGGTGGGATGGTAATTCCCCTCGGGTGTTCCTTCGTTCATAACAAAGTCAGGATAAGGATTGCCGTACCTAAAATCCGATGGGTTGAAGGGTATAATATCTTCAGCGTAATCAGTATCTTCTTTTAGGACATCCAGAAGGAAATTTGCCAGACTTTCATTTCTCACGACAACACCCCACTCCCTGTTCCCAAACGTATTTGACGCAGGCACACCTGTTTTACCCCAGTTTGCTGATTGAATTATCGACGTTTCATTATCTATGATGGCATACTTTGCATGATCAAATGTATACCGACGGTATTTTCCTTCGCTTTCGTCCCCCACCATATAAAACAATTTTCCTCCCGCCTCGGAAATTTTACTGGCGATATATCTTTCTTCCATGCTCAGCCCTCCTGCAGGATGGCCTTCGAGAAGTAATTTTATTGAAACGTTTTTATCTAAAACGCGGTGAAGGGAGTAGTAAAGTTGAGGGCTGGTGAACTCGTATATGTTCAGGCATATGGATTTTTTCGCCCTTTCAATTTCTGAGGATATGGTATCGAAAGAGTTATCCGGTGAGGAGAAGAGAGTTACGTTTCCCCTGAATTGAATCCGAAACGGAGAAAAATCGGATTGCCCGATGCGATATGTTCTGTTGTATTCCCAGTCGTTACTGGAATTTGTGTCGATGAATTTGCCGTTATATTTTCTTTTCATTATCTCTCCTGCACCAACCGCATTTATTGATTTAACTTCCCCTCCACCACTGAAATTTTTATTTCCGTATACAACTGTATCGATGGTATGATTGTACAGGTCTTTAAGGCATACAACACCTCCTTCATTTGAAAGAATAAACGAGCCTTTTCTTTCGAGATTTGGAGTGGAGGAACAATCATAATACTCAAAGTCTGGTACCTCTCCTATTTCCGCAAAGAATGAAGATGCATTCTGTGTGATGCATATGGTCTGATTTTCGTTCATGAACATGTTGGGAAAAATGACTTTGGTTTGTTTATCTACTCTTTTCCACGGATCCTTTGTCAGATACCATCCGTAGAGATGTATTTTCTTCGAAGTCGGGTTATGAATGCATACATATTCATTATTTTTATTCGGACGGGCATAATAATAAATCTCTGTTATTGTAATTTTTTTCTCGTATTCATCTGGCATGGTGTCGAAAATTTTTATGGAAGTGACGGCATCGTTGTTACTGTTATTTTCATCATCTATGTCAACATGGGCTATGATTGCACATTCTCCTGTAAATCCTTTTGTATCCCAGTAAACAGACGGGAGCCTGTAGACATTTATGGAATCATAATGTTTTCTCTCTATCAAATTTAATTCATTTATTTCATCATGATAAAAAGAAACGGTGAAAGGAGGAATAGTTGCATTTCCCGTGCCGCAGTTTTCCACCCTTGCCTTTATTTTTATAAGCTCACCCTCGCCAATGCATGATCTTTCAACCTTCACCCATTTCAGCCTTAAATCTATACCGTCTCCGTATGGCTGGGAAACTGAAAAATTAGGTATTAGAAGCAAAATGCCCATCAATATAGCCAGCATTTTCATAATATTATGTTCAAATTAGCGGGCCCGAGGGGATTCGAACCCCTGATCTACAGCTTAGGAGGCTGTCGCCCTGTCCTGGCTGGGCTACGAGCCCTTGCCCCGTATAAGGAATTGTTATTTATTAAGTATTCTGGTGAGGGATTGGAGGCAGGGAGGGTGGCGAGGCTGTGCGCCTTTAAACAATGTGAATTCTGGTTGAATTACAACGGCGTCAGTTGCATAGAGCCAGCGGGAGTTAAATATAAACAGCCCATAGGCAATTCACTCGAGGAAATAGACCGCACTGCATATCTTGAGAAGGGTGTTGCAGGATCAACAGGAATGGGGTAGTTTTAGATACATGCATAGTCGGGTAAGTAAGCTATCATGCAAGCTTTTTTAAACAAATTGTTGATTACATATTTTAGGGGTGAGAGAAAGATGAAGAAATTGGCATTGAAAGGTTTAGTTTGTGTTTTAGTAGGGATATTATTTTTAATTCCAACAAACTTTGCGGATGGGGATGAAGAAGATGAGTTATCTTTAGAACACCAAGTTTTAACACAAGAAAATCCTTTAGTGAAGGGGTTGTTTGCTGAATTATTTCCAGTTGAAGGTGAGAAATTTATGGGTAAAGTTCCTCCTCAATGGGATTGGAGAGATGTGGATGGGTATGATTGGACAACACCGATAAAAGATCAATTGCAGGATGTTTGTGGAAGTTGTTGGGCTTTTGGTTCACTTGCTGCATTAGAATCTGCGATTAAAATTTGGAGAAATGAACCTGAAACGGATGTTGATCTTTCTGAACAATATATGCTTTCGTGTTCACCGGGAAGTTGTGAGGGTTGGTATTGGTTTAACACGCTTAATTGGATAAAAAATAATGGAGCCATACCAGAATCGTGTTTTCCATATGAAGCAGATGATACTATCCCGTGTGATGCTAAATGCACAGAATGGAGAGAAATGCTAATAGGAATAGACGGTTATCACGCAGTTCATTCAGATGTTTTATCAATCCAGAACGCTCTTGTTGAATATGGTCCTTTGGGTACGACGATGGATGTATATGATGATTTTTATCCGAATTATACTGGTGGCGTGTATAGCCAAACAAGTAATGAGTATGTATTTGGTCATTGTATTACGATTGTTGGGTATGATGATACATGGGGGGGAGAAGGTGAGGGATATTGGATTTGTAAAAACAGTTGGGGAACAGAGTGGGGTGAAGATGGGTGGTTTAGAATTGCCTATGGAGAATGCAAAATTGAAAAAAGCACATACTATTTTACTGGACCAAATTATCCTCCTAGCAGACCAGAGAAGCCAGAGGGTGTAATGAAGGGAAAAGTTGGAGAAGAATATACTTATTCAGCAACTGCAATAGACCCAGATGATAATAAAATAAAGTATTGTTTTGAATGGGGAGAGGGCAATACTACGTGGACCAGCTTTGTTAACTCTGGAGAAACAGTCAGGGTGAATTATACATGGACTACAAAGGGGGACTATGACATTAGGGTAAAAATTAGAGATGAACACGGATTAGAAAGTGATTGGTCAGACCCACTACCAGTGAGTATGCCAAAAACCTATCAAAATCCTTTTACAATGTTACTCGAAAAAATCTTTGAGTGGCTAGAGCAAATACTTGTAAGAAATGTATTCACAGGGATATTCAACCCCTAAACCTTAAAAAAATACATCATTGCTGTTACGAAATAGAGGCATTCCAACAGATAAGAAAAACCGTCAAAGTAGGCAAATGGAGATAATCATACCAACCCCCTTAGAATCGTAGCGCTAGGCTAAAATCCTTATGACTTTGAAATTTTTAAAATAATAGCGGGGCATTAACCCCTAAAGATGGAGATTAGATCTTTAGATAAGCTTTTACTCTAATCGAGATATACTTTTCTCAATATCTACGTCTATGCTTGCTAAAGCAGTCCCTGCAATAAACAGGTCTTCCTTCTGTTGGTTTAAATGGCACTTCGGTTTCCTTACCACAATCAGAGCAAATTACTTTATGCATCTCTCTTGGCGGTCTGTCAAACCTACTGCCACTTTCTCTTCTTTCTCTATACATTATCAATACCTTTTTCTCTACTGTATGTAGAGCAATAGAGTAAATTAAATCCCTATTTATAGTTTTGTAAAAACAATCGGATGGCGTATTTTGTAACGCTAGGCCAAAATCCTGAGATTTACCTTATCATATATTTTCTTCGTTTTCTATACATATCTGATGAAATTTTGCAGATCACCTTGAGCAATATGTGAAAAAAGTATTCTGATACATTTGCTATCTTGAGTAATCTATGGTAATTATATGCACTTGCAAATATCTTTGATAGTTTTTTCTTCCAGGCTTTCTCATATTGAGATAAATCAACATTCCTAAAGTTGTTTTTTGACATTTCTATAATTTTATCGGCCGCTATCCTTGCACATATCATTGAAGTCAATGTACCAGCGCCTGTTCCGGCCAGTACCTGGGATGCTGAATCGCCTACCAGTATCGTATTTTTACTGTATGACTTGATGGGCTTTGATATTGGGATAATGCCAACTTTCCATTCCTTAACTTCTGGAAACCTATCCTTAAACTTGTTGAAACTCTCCTTAAAGTGGTTTGGCTTGGCGGTACCAATACCAATATTCCATCCGCTTTTTTTAGGAAAAAACCATGAATAACCCCAAGGAATAACTGTTTTTTTTAAGTTCAATATGACAACTATCATATGGTTTTCCCAAGTCAGGATGAATTCCATAAGCAGCGATACCGATATTTGGCCTTGCAATGCCCATATACTCCCTAACGATCGAATTTACGCCGTCTGCGCCGACAACTATTTTTCCCATGATATTCTGAGGAATTACCCTTAGATAATTTCCATCGGTTGTTATCAAATTCACTTTAGAGTTCATGACTATTTTCCCGCCATTCGTTACTGCCTGCCGTGCAAGCTCTTTTTCCACCGATTTTTTGTCGCTCATTATTATGGGCATATACAAACCAATTTCGCCGTATTTGGTAGATATGGTGGTATTGTATATTATCTTCTCAATGCCTTCCTTACTCTCATACAAATCAAAGAAGTTGTATCCCGCCAATTCAAGATATATTCCTTCACCACAAGCTTTCTGGAAAAAATCGTTATGTTCTTCAAGCAAAATAAAATCGATACCTTTCTCTGCAAGAAACTTTGCAAGTGTTAATCCAGCGATGCCCCCGCCAATGATAACAACATCAACTTTTTTTGCTTCCATTTAGAATATTATATCACATTTCCTGTTAAATGTGTTTTTATATGTTTAGTCTCTACGAATAAGCTCCATTTTGTAACCTAATTGTTTCTCCTCGGGTGACGAGAAGAAACAATCTATTCCTCTAAAATTTTCAGATGGAGGAAAACGAGGGATGGAAAACAGAGTTTTCGGGTCCAAACAAGAAAAAGATGATGGCCAACTCTAACATATTGCAGATGCGAGTTCAGCGTTTGTTAGGTTTCAGAGCTGTTCTCCCTCTCTTTTAGCCAGTCTCTTGCCAGTTCTTCCATAACGAATTTGATGGTTGATTTGGGTATTCCATCTCTGAAATATTTCTTTCTGTCCGGATCATCCTTGAATTGAAGGTTTATCTGAATCCATAAGTTGTACAGCAGGATGGCCTGAAGATACAGAAATAACCTGATCGAATCATATAAAGAATGAGTTTGGCCATTGAAGTCATTGATGCATCTATATCCAGTTTCTATCCCCCATCTCTTCTTGTAGTAGAGAGCTATTCTCAAACAGAAATGCCTCAACGATTCATTCTCTTCTGGGTACAGATCGGTGTAAAAGCTGATCCACCCTTTTTTCTTCAACGGATATTTTATACCTTGTTTTCTCAGCCATTTTATATCTATAACC
>JAYEJS010000081.1 GCA_034660695.1 Candidatus Thermoplasmatota archaeon
GGGTATCTTTGGGTTCTGGAGGTGAAAAAGAATGATAATATGGCGGGGGGTTATCATGTTCATTATCATTTGATAATTGCTACTGACCGGGTCGGTGTTCAGACTATTCCTGAGGAGCTCAAACTCGAAAGTATTTGGGGTCAACGTACCGGTGTCGAGTTTGTTAAATATTCAATTAGAAAGTATTTAAGTAAATACCTGACAAAGGAAAATGAATCTATGTTGCAGCAGAGAAATTACGGTATTTCTCGTGTTTTGAAGTGAAATTTAATAAATACCATTTGTATTTCTGAAATCTTTGTTATATTTTCGTTGTATTATTAAAGTCTTAATATATGAAAAATATCAATATATATGCTGTAAGGGCGAGGCTTCCTCATGGTTCTTTGGCTCAAATTGCTGAGACTTTGAATCTTAGCCGCAACACTGTTTCTAATTTCTTCAATAAGGGTTGGTATCCTTATTTGAGCGAAGATATTCTGACCGAGGCTATAAGTATTCTGAAGGGAAGTCGAGTCAGTGATGATCTAATAAGTGAAGCTGATAATCTTGGTCTCACCGGTGGCGGTGGTTTTCGGCCGCGACGCAAGTATGGGCAAAAAGATAAAAAAGGAACTGGTTTTGATCTTTTTTCTTTGGCAGCTATTGGCGCTTTGGCATATTTTGCTATTCCAGAGGTAAAAAAATTTATTGATGAGAATGTTGGTTCTCTCTTTGGTAAGGGAAAATCTTCTCGAGAGGCACGGATTGATGAAATTATGAAAGAGGAAGGTAGGTAGATTGTAGGTGATTCATAACATCGGTAGTCGCAGAAAAGAAAGCCAGGTCAACTAGCAACCTGGCTTTCTTTGAAATCAGTTAAATAAAAAATGCCGGCATTTGTTGTTTCCGGCATCTTTTAAAACGTTAAAAATGGATACTCTTTATAAGTCTCCAGTCGAGACAAAAATAAATGAAAAAAATGAAACTTCCAAATATCATTGGAGGTCGACTCGAAGAAGTGAGTATGAAGAAGTCGCTGAAATTATCCCTTGCTTTCGTACTTGTCATATAAATAACAATGCAGATAGAAATCCACTCGAAATAATTCGCAACCTCAATGATGGTCATGTTATTTACCCATACATTTATGGGTGGGTTAGGAACAAACCTAAGTGGATAACTGAACTTGAAAATGATAAAGGTGTGGTTGAAACAAACGATTTGAAACAATCTCGCATGAGGAAGATTAAAACTATTAATCGATTCTGTGACAGATACGAGCCCTTGTATCGAAAGAAAGAGGTTTCATTGCTCATTTTTACCTTTACTCGGGCTAATTATGCCCGTCTGGGTATCCGTACCATGTTAGATGTCCTGAAGAAGCGTCTAAAGGCTTTGAAATGGTCTTTAAGAGGGTATCTTTGGGTTCTGGAGGTGAAAAAGAATGATAATATGGCGGGGGGTTATCATGTTCATTATCATTTGATAATTGCTACTGACCGGGTCGGTGTTCAGACTATTCCTGAGGAGCTCAAACTCG
>JAYEJS010000082.1 GCA_034660695.1 Candidatus Thermoplasmatota archaeon
TTTATTGTCTTAATTTCAATATATGACATAATAATAGTTAGGGTGCACAAGAATATAAATCTATCGGTTATAAAATGCGTTTGTGCCACCTAACAAGCTAGGAATCAAAATTTAAGGTTTGGTCTATTTAACCTGCAGATTTTTGGTGGGATATTATTTTATCCCCAAGCTCTTCCCCAGACGACGTGACGGAACATGACCAAAACCAATCATTTGTCATATTTTATCCCCTCCACGATATATATGCTAGCTAGCTTTGGATCATCACTATCAAATATTTTCCCATCTTTTATGCCAAGGAAATACTCTTCGCTTTTTATAAAAAAATAGTTGGAAATACATTCTCTTATTTTTTCAGTATTCACATGTTTTATATTTTTTCTGATATATGAGCTTTTGTCACTATATTCCCTTTTAAAATAATGCGATCTAGGGTTTAACATCAAAATGAGAACTAATCCTTTATTTTTTAATACTCTATAAGCCTCTTTTACTGATTTCTTATAATCAATGATAAATTCAAGTGATGTAACATACAGAACGGCATCAAAGGTGTTATTGTCAAACTTCAGATGTTGAGCATCACTAAATTCTACATGAATCGATGGTGAGACGTGCTCAAGCATCTCCTTTGAATTATCTAAACCAGTTATATTCATCTCAGGATGTAGTTGATTTAATCTGGTTTCTAATGAAGCAGGTCCACATCCTATACTTAATACGTTTTTACAGTTTTTCAATTTTGATTCAACGAACTTTAACTCTCCTTTTAATACTTCTTTACCGAATTCGCTGTTATAAAATTTTAAATACTTTTCAACTTCATTTTCATTTAGCATTCTTTCCTAAAATTTAAAACATAGCCTTGTTCAAGACAATTATCATGTATTAGTATTTTGTAGAGCATTCTTTCAAAACGAAAATGTACAGTTTCTATCTCATCTTTAACGTCATCTAACTCCATGTTCATATGCTCTTGATGGTGTTTCGGATAAACTGAAATAAGGGCATTTGGTTTTGAAACTCGGTAAATGTTAGCCAACAGCTCCTTTCTATTATCTATTAAATGTATGACATCATAAAGCAAAACCACATCAACAGACTCATCTTGCAAAGGCAGGTCAGATTCTTCTGATACATCTATTATTTCAATGTTTTTTAATCCTCTTTCTTCAGTTCTCTGTATCAATTCATCCAAAGATCCCCTGTTTTTATCAATAGCATAAACCTTTCCACTCCTTCCAACTACCCCTGCTGCTGGAATCGCATAATTGCCCACTCCACATCCTAAATCCAAGACGGTCTGCTTCTGTCTAATACCAACATCTATCAAAAAAATCTCACCCATTTGATCCAGCCATTTTTTTATATCATCATCCTCATCCTTATTCATATATGCAACCTCCCTTGTATCTCATTCCACATATCAATAATTTTATTGGCAACATCGCTATCTGAGTATTCAATCACACTCTTTTCACGAATCATAGCATCAGTCACAACCGTGTCATACGGAAGTTTTCCAACAACCTCAATACCATTGCTTTTACAGTATTGCTCGATTTTTTCTGTATTATCCACATTGATGTCATATTTGTTAATGCAAACAACAGAAGGAATACCAAAATGGTTTGCAACACCAAGTATCCGTTCGAGATCATGAATCGCAGAAAGCGTCGGTTCGGTAACAACCAAAACAAGGTCAACTCCGGTTATGGCAGAAATAACGGGGCATCCAATACCTGGTGGGCCATCAATAATAATCAAATCTTTTCCCTGTTCCTCTGCAAGCGTTTTTGCATTGTTTCTCACCACTGTAACTAGTTTTCCAGAGGCTTCCTCAGCCGTTTTCAACATGGCATGGGACATCGGCCCGAAACGAGTCTCGGAGATATATGCAAAACCCGAATCCCTTTCTTTCATTGTAATTGCATCAACAGGACAAATATATTCACAGACGCCACAGCCCTCACAAGACTCCTTAATAAGATTAATTTCCTTATCAATCGCATCAAACTTACAAGACTCATAGCATTTTTTACAATCAATACAACGATCCTTATCAATATGTGCAATGTTTAATCCATGAAAACCCATTGTCTTTTTAACGTCAGGTTTAAGAATAAGATGAAGATCAGCGGCATCAACATCACAATCAGCAAGAACAGCATTACCGGCAAGAGATGCAAAAGCAGCAGTAATAGAAGTTTTACCTGTTCCGCCTTTCCCACTAATGACAGTAAGCTGCTTCATGCTTTCACCTCTGATTGTATTCTGCTAAAAAGATTTTGAAACCTGCTCCTCCAATCAGGTAATTCATTTACAAATGGAATGCCTTTAGAATAAAGATGAGCAATTTTTTCACTGTGAGGTATTTTCATCAGGATTGGTATTTTCTCATTTTGACAGTATAGTTCAACTTTTTTATCTCCAACTCCATCACGATTGATAATGACTCCAAATGGAATATGCAAATGCCGGACCACGTCAACAGCAAGTTTAAGATCATGAAGACCAAAAGGAGTAGGCTCGGTCACCAATATACAATAATCTGAACTACCAACCGTTTCAATAACCGGGCAGGAAGTACCAGGAGGGGCATCAAGAATTACATTCTTATCCCCGTCAACTTTCCGTTTCAATGCTTTAATAACAGGGATAGCCTGAATCTCTCCAATGTTCAACAAACCATGATAAAAATCAAGACCATCTGCCACTCCATGTTCGATCCTCCCAACGATTCGTTCATGCCAACCAACAGCATCCAGTGGACAAACAAGCTCGCATCCACCGCATGAATGGCACAACTCAGGAAAAACAAGTACATCAGATGGAACAACAGCCAATGCATTATACGCGCAGAAATCAGAGCACTTGCCACAAAAATTACATTTAGTCTTATCAATCTCTGGGATGCTTACCGAAATATCTTCACGCTCATTTATTTTTGCATTAAGAAAAATATTTGCATTTGGCTCTTCAACATCGCAGTCAATCAGTTGTGCCTTTTCAAGACTTAAAGCAAGATTTGTCGCAATTGTTGTTTTTCCTGTTCCACCTTTTCCACTGGCAACCGAAATAATCATTCTTTCACCTTCAAAATAAGCTTACCTACATCATTACCGATGTCTCTTGCAACCAGAGGACATTTTACCATCAGGAGGAAAAAAATTTCACGGCCGCTATCGCTCAATGATTCATAGTTTCCCTGGCCCTTGGCAATAACCATGTCTGCTGTCCTAAAATGTTCCATGAACTCTTTGGATGCATGTGAAAGCACAATTCCGGGCGCAGATAATTTTTGGCCTTCGTCTCCTGCAATAATTGTTGCAAGTTTATCGATACCCGCAAATTTTGCATCTTCAACCGTCGCATCATTAATGATTTGATTTGCTTTTACCACATAGGTTATTTCCTTCTCCATCTTTACAAGTTCTTCGAGTAGAAGTTTATCAAAGAAGATTTCTCCAGTATTGTCGGCTAAATAGAGAATTGTTTTTGTATTTTTTAAGACGTTTTTAAACCGTGGACATGCTTTATCTTCGAAATCCTTTTCGATCGTATCCTCAACACTAAATCTGTTGGCCGTACCAAAATCAATTACATTTCCAACAATTGCAAGCTTGATGGCCATGAATAATGAATCATCCGCTTCATTAATCAGTTGTTTAAGATGGGGATACAGTTTCTTTGCCATTTTATTTGACTGATCCTTTACTTTTTTATAAGGATCTTTCGAGCCCGTGACTCTCCTTATAATCTCATGTACCTCCCGTGATATCTCTGGAGGGGAACTTGTAAAAGAAACGACCCCGAGATGTTTCATAACTTCTCTGAGGGCACTCTTATGAATAGTTTTATCATCGGTTGCCATACATGCGGCTTCCAACGACTGTTTTAGAAAACACGGTATGCAATCAAGATATGTCTTCATTATTTCACTATTTGTATGTTAGTAGTGATGCTGATCTCTAAATACGTGCTGTGAACAGGCATCTGCCTCACTTGCTTTTTGAAGTTTTTCTTTTTTGAAAGCCTCGACTGCATCTTTTACAGTTCCAGATGCACCGATGTAAACCTCAATATCCATCTCCTCAAACATCATAATTGCGCGCCTTCCAAGCCCTCGACAGATCATGATGTTAACTCCTTCCTTTGCCATTATCTCAGGGGGATTCACCTGCCCATCCATATGATGACTTATATTGGGAACAACTTTTACTTCATCGGTATCAAGGTCAATAATCGTGTATGTAGGTACCCTGCCGAAGTGTTCTCCAATCTGCTCATCCAATCCTTTATCTCCCATACTTGGAATGCATATTTTCACTATTTCACCTCTTTCATATTTCTAGATGTGCGTCTTGTTTTTATCATTTTCTCAAATCTCCTGCGCTGCAAGAATTGTTCTCTATACTTTTCATAAATCACTTCTACTGCCGGCTCCCTGCCCCATTCCAAAATGGCTATCAACACTGGGAGCATCTGTCCCTTGAAACTCGCCTTTTTTGTATTTCTCAACTGCTTCTTTTACAGTCCCGCTTACCCCCGTGACGACTTTTATCCCGGCTGATTTTAGTATCCGAAATGCATTTGGCCCAGCATTACCAGTTATTACTGCCTTTATGCCAGCCCGTGCAAGCATCTGGGCAGCCTGTATCCCAGCGCCGCCTGAAGCCATCGCTTTCTCATTTGGAATAGCCTCAAAATTCATGGTTTCCATGTCAACTATTAAGAAATACGGACATCTTCCAAACCTTTGGTCGACATTGGAATTCAAATCCTCGCCTGTCGATGATATTCCTATCTTCATAACTTTCACCCTCAGACCGAAAGCACTCTTGCTTATTTAACCTTTGGCAGTTACGCCCTTGTCATAGGTGTCCCGCATTTTGGACATTTCTTGCTGTAGCAAGGCACTCCCAATTGATGTTGCTCTTTGTACCCGCAGTTTGGACAAATGCATTCACCTTCGGGGCCCTGAGCGAATCCACCGCCTAGACCACGACCTCTTCCTCGACCTCTCCCAGCTATGTGACCTTGTCCATCTGGCCCTGTTCCATTTCTACCTGGCATATTTTATCACCTTCCTTTATTTGCAATATTATCAATTTTTTTTACAATTTCTGCAAATGCTTTAGCAGAACTTGAGTCTGGGTATTTGACTATAAATGGTTCTCCAGAATCACCTGTTTCAACAATATTTGGGTCTATAGGAAGTTTTCCTAAAAAATGCACATTCATCTCTTTTGCAGCATTTTCTCCTCCCCCGACCTTAAACAGGTTAATTTCCTTACCGCAATACGGGCATGTCAAGCCGCTCATGTTCTCAATAATTCCGATTACCTGTGTTTTTAGCGCCCTTGCAAAGGTTACTGCTTTTCTGGAATCCAGCAATGCAACATCTTGAGGTGTAGTAACGATTACGGCGACACTATCCGGTATCAGCTGAGCAATGCTCAGTGGTTCATCTCCAGTGCCTGGCGGCAAATCAATAATCAAATAATCTAAATCACCCCAAACTACGTCACCCAGAAATTGCTGTATGGCCTTCATTTTTAATGGCCCACGCCAAATAACAGGTGTATCTCTATCTTTTAAAAGAAATGCCATCGATATTACTTTTAGATGCGGAGAAACAATAAATGGCAAGATACTGGTTTCATTACCTGCGAGGCGTTTATCCTCAATTCCCAGCATCTTAGGGATATTAGGGCCAGTAATATCGATATCAAGCAATCCTACCTCAAACCCATGCATAGACAAAGAGAAAGCCAGATTTGTAGCCACAGTACTTTTTCCCACACCACCCTTGCCACTCAGTATCACAATCTTATATTTGATTTTTTGCATATTATCTATAACCCTGGATTTATCACCGGCTAATCTTTTGGCATTATTCTCATTCAACTTCTGTCACCCCTCTGTTAGTATATTGTACTCCTAATTATCAATTTGTACCTTTTTTAAAACTTGTCTCCATCTTGAATAGTCTGGGTTATTCTCTACGAACTGCTTTAACTGCTTAACACTCTCAGACGTAATAACATGTTCTATATTACATGCATCAAGCTCAGCGATTTTTCTGCCCATAACGGTAAGTACATTTCCCCTATATGGTTTATGTGTAACAAGTTTTTTTTTATGTAACCTCTGAAGCATTTCAGTAACACTCGCAGGTTTAAGGTTTAGTGCTCTTGCTATCTCACTATTACGAACAGTTCTACGCTTCTGTTGAAGCAGATAAATCGTTTTGATATATTCTTCTTCTGCTTTTGATAACATTTTTTATTTTTTTTTAAAGTGAAGAAAAAAGGAAGTTTCCAATTCCTAACTTTATACTTTTGCTTTTTCAGAAACTCCCTTACTTTTCCTCTTTAGACAGTTCCTGGAGCCTTTCTTTTATGCCCTTAAGTTCTTCTTCCAAGCCTTTGACCATGTCTTCAAGGTATGCTTTTTCCTCTTCCCTGCTGGGTTCAGGATACTCACTCCCATAATATGGTGCTGGCCCATAGTATGGTGTTGGATATGGATAATATCCTCTCCACCAAAATCCTCGTCCTCGTCCAAAACCTCTACCTCTACCTCTTCCAAAGCCAAATCCTGGAACGCTGGGATTTGCGTATCCTGGTACTGGGTAGCCTGCACAGTATCCTGCAGCTCTACCTGTCATAGGCCCAAAGCCCCAAGGTCCTGTTCTGTCTCCACCTGGCATATTTTTCACCTCAAAAGAGTATATAGGAATAAATATATAAATATTTTCCAAAGCTTTTATATAAAATATACATAAGACGACTAGAAATTTACGTTCCAATGACAGGAAATGAACGGATTGCTCTCTCTCCATTATTCCACGTTTCAATTCTTATAACGTGAGTTCCTTTTCCTATAGAAAGCATGTTAGAATACGAGTTGCCATGTATAAGATCTTTTAACTCTCCATCTACATACATGGCTATCTCCCTCCCATCAATAGCTCTTGCTTTTACGGTAGCACTTCCAATAATTACGGTGTTTTTCATTTCCATGATTTTCCTTCCGTTGATATACATGCCATCTTCAGGCTCTTCAGCAAAAACAGCTATTTTGCTTGCAGGAGGTATTTGATGGTGGGTAACCCAGGCAACACTTCTTCTTAGCATCCACCAGTTATAACTTTCTTCTGATAAAATTCCATCGCTCCAGTTGTAGATGAACCATGTAAATCTTGTATTTGCTCTTACAGGAAATTCCTCTACATGCCCCCCAAAAAACGTTTTTTTCTCCGGATGGGGGCCAAATAAAACCACTTTTCCATTTCCATATGTCGTTGCGATTGATGCCCATTGCCCCTTTATATCAGTTGTTACATTTGCCGCTATTTCCCACCTGCCGTTCCATTTCCAGTAATGCAGGGGTGCCACTTCCATTGGCTCTTCCGCATATATTGCAAGAGGAATAACTTCCCCGCATTTTTCATTATCCTCGTAGGCAGGATACATGCCGGGGCCCCCGCCGTAGCGAATATTCCTATAACCCCCACAGAATCCTTCTGTTATCGGATTTTTCACTTCGGAGATATATACTTGAATCGGTGGCAGCCCATATTCCCAGTTGGATTTCCATAAGTATTGCCATTCCTGTGCCTGCTGATCATTTACATACACATTTGCAATCTTTAGGACTGACAAATCCAGCACGGTATTGGGGCTGAGTTTCTCCTGAAAGCCCATTGAAGCAAGATTTGCCCCCCCGCAAATGCCAATATACCCTCCCCCATTTTCAACAAATTCCTTTACAGATTTTCTCCACCTTAAATCATATGCATCAAAATAGGGGCTGCTGATCCCTGGAACAATAAAAACATCAAAGTTTTCGTTGGTCAATGCATTTTTACCTTTTCCAATAACATCATTCCTGCCTATGATTACAGGAATAATTTCATATTTTGTACCGTTGTTTTCCCATGAATATTCTATTGTTTGTTTAACCTCTTCAGCAAATATTTTTACGGTAGAACCATATACAGCAACCTTTATTTTCACGGTCTTTTCATCAGAAGACGAAAAGCTTTCCTGGGGTAATGTAAAAGATAAGAGTAAAAAGAGAATGCATCCCGTTGCTATGATACGATAGTGCATATAATCCATACACAAAAATAAAACGACTATTTATAATTTTAACAGCACGTCACGCTTTTTGTTCAATCAACGTTATTTCCCCAGATATTTTTCTACCCTTTCAAATCCTTCCTTTATCACATCAACATTTTCTACGTGAGGACCATAACTTATTCTCACTCCTTTTTCTAGCGTGTGGCCAAATCCTTT
>JAYEJS010000083.1 GCA_034660695.1 Candidatus Thermoplasmatota archaeon
TAAGGCCCGACAATGAATTTTTTGTCAAGACATGCGTTAGAGAAAATATTGTAGAGGCAACAATAGAAGCGAATTCAGTACCCTCGCTATTGCATACAATGGACGATTTCCTTTCATGCCTTTCTGTGGCGGAAAAAATACACAGATTTTTCAGATAGCAGGTTAAGCCCTACCGAGGCTAAAGCCAAAATAAAGAAAAAAGCGAATGGATCAGCAAACTATAAATAGAGAGATTTTTTAATATCATACGAAATTTAGGATTATAATCCAGCAGGATGAGGATGGCATGTTCGTTGCTGAATGTCCTTCTTTACCCGGGTGTATTTCCCAGGGAAAAAGCAGAAAAGAAGCATTGAAAAACATAAAAGATGTTATAGTGGGATACATAGAAAGCTTGAAAAAGCATGGCGAAGGAATTCCACCGCCAATTGATGAGGAAATAGTGGAAGTAAATTTTCGGAGACAGGAAGAGAGACCGCCCTCTTATGCATCCTCTCTATTTTATGATACATTTAACCAAATCTTCAGTTGAATATATCATTACAATGCTCTGCTTCTTCAACTCTTTATCGTTAGACCAAATAGCACAGTTTAATTTTAATGCCACCGCGAAATACATGAAATCATCAGGATCAGGGGAAATACTCTTTGCTTTGCCAATAAATGACCGAAGTTCATCCTTTGGAATAATGTTAATATCAGATTGCAAAATTAGTTCTATTATTTTTTCTTTGAGCATTCCCTTTCTCGCATGTGTTTTCTTTTCTAATTCATCGATATGCCCCAAGAATTCTCCCAATATGAATTCCGGTGTGCGCAGAAGAAGTTCGTCATTGAGCATCAATTCTCTGGTAGTACTTTCCTTAATCAAAGCTGAAAAAAGTATATTGGCATCAACGACCAACTCCATTTTCAATTCCTTCCATATTTTCTGGCAACACTCCTAGTTATCTTTTTGCCTAATTTGATGGCATCTTTCTCTGTAAGCTCACTTTCGGCCAATATTTTATCCATTTCATTTAAGATAGTGATTTTGCTTTTTATTGCTTTTCTGGCTACCGCTGACCAGTTTATCTCTGGAAATTTTTCCATTTCCTTTTTCATTTCTTTTGGCACCGAGAGCGTCAGGCTCACCATTTCATATCACCTCGTCTGTCACGTTTAATACGTTTAATATGTGCATTGTGTTTAAATAGTTTGTGCTCATTACAAATTCAGCCTCCCAATGCCAAAGTCAAAATAAAGAAGACATGAGGAAAACATGAAAAGCCCCGAATTCTGGAAAAATTTGTGGGTTTTTGGATGCTCGTGTCTCATATTTTGGATGACTGTTGATACGTGGGCATCTTTTGAGCTTTGTTTTGTTTGAATGGCTAAGAACAAAAATTTCATCAAAAACTTTAATATGGAAAATTAGGCATGCTCCTTTTGGTTGTAATGCGTTCTTTTGTTGTGATGGAGATGAAAGATGTAGAGCAGAGCCAACAGGCAACATAGCAACTGATGAGCAACGAGTCTGGATATTCAACGCATAATCCCCTCTCAGGGGGTATAACTTGAGGATTACTTGCGGAATTTGCGGAAATAATGGAAGTGCTTAAATAAAAAGGATACTATGCCATCTGCAATGAAATTTGACTTGAAATGCAGATTCATGCTCAGTAAGGAAGTAGGTAGAATAGATGAATTTTTAAAAAATTTTGTAGAAGGGGCAAATGAAGGCATTTTGAGAAGAGGGGCAATAGACGAAGGAGCAAGAATTGTTGAGTGGAATGCGGAAGGCGATTCCATAACTATGGGGATACTATCTGAGGGAAACATAAGGAGTCATGAGGGGGCCATTAGAATAAGGAAGGCTTTAAGCAATGCTCTGGGAAAAGAATACAGGGTAGGAGTTAGGGAAATCGTTCTTATTGACTATATAATAAATCTCGAGGTTGAACAGAAACCGCTCAAAGAATTCAGCATACCTTTTGCCGAATTAAAGATAGACGGAAATATGGTCGAGATGAGAATACGGGATAAAGGGGAAGAGTTCTTGAGGGAGAATTATATTGACAGAATGATACACCTCGTAAAAGAAAAAATAAAATCCCAGTATTACGAGGGAAAAAAGGAGTACTGGGAGCTTATATGGAAATCGGATGAAAAAAATCCTGTATGGCATGAAGACCCGTCTGAAGAAATGCAAAAGCTTGGATGGATTGTACCCGGCTCGACAAAGGGCAAGTGGTTTTACCGCCCGCCCGCTGCCGCCATAATGAGGGCGATGGAAAAAATTGCCCTAGAGGAAGTTGTATTACCCTTAGGATTCAATGAAGTCATAGAGCCAATGCATGTCTCACTGGAAATGTGGCTCAAGACGGGTCATCTTGAAGGCATGCCTGGGGAAATGTATTATCTCTGCGAGCCGTCCTCAAGGGATCAAAATCAGTGGGAGCGTTTCATCGACCTTGTAAAAATAACTAAGGAAGTGCCTGAGGAAGAGCTGAAAAAAAATCTGAAATCGCCAAAGGCCGGGGTATGCTATGCCCAGTGCCCTAACATATACTTTTCATTTTCGGGAAAGACAATATCTGATGACTCACTTCCCATTTTGTTATTCGAAAGATCAGTCCCTTCCAACAGATACGAATCCGGGGGCAGGCATGGAATAGAAAGGGTTGACGAGTTTCATAGAATCGAGGTTGTATGCATCGGAACGAGGGCCCAACTTATTTCGTTGCGGGAAAAACTCATGGAAAGATACAGCCATGTATTCAATGACGTCCTGGAGCTTGAGTGGAGAATGGCGAAAGTAACACCGTTTTACATGCAGCAGGCGGGAGTGGTGGGGCAGGAGGAGGAGGCAGATAAAGGGACAATAGATTTTGAAGTGTGGCTGCCTTATGGGGGGGACAGAAGCAAAGAATGGCTTGAAATACAGAATATTTCCATCATCGGAGATAAATACACCAAAGCGTTCAACATCAAGGGGCAGAAAAGCCAGCTATGGTCTGGATGTTCTGGAATCGGCTTGGAGAGATTGACGATAGCGTTCCTGTCGCAAAAGGGAATAGACCCCGATAAATGGCCCACAGCATTCAAAAAATATTTGCCAGAGTTGCCGGGCATGACGGAGTTTTTATGAAAAGAAGGTTATTCATAATTTCTTTCGGGAAGTACTACAGGGTCTGAAGTAAAACATCTGTCTGTAAGATATGGCTCAATAAAGGAGGGGCTTCAGATGGCTGACCTCTATCAAAACAAAATTTATATACAGGAAAGTATTTATCCATGAAATAAAAAACATGATATGGGTAGCAATTGGCATAATAACCATAATTTTTCTCATAGGCATTTCTGCTTTTTTTTCTGGCTCTGAAATGGCATTTGTTTCTGTCAGCAGGGCGATGGTGAGGGAGAAAGCCAAGAATGAGAATGCAAAGGCAAAACTTTTGGACGGGCTGCTTAAAAAGCCTGATGATGTTGTGAGTGCAATAGTTGTTGGGAACAACCTCGTTAATATTCTTGCTTCTGTCATGGCTGGATCGATCGCTGTCAAAATTTTTGGGGACATTGGCATAGGAATAGCAACCGCACTAATGACGTTGGCCCTTGTTATATTTGGTGAAGTTACCCCAAAGGCTTTTGGAATAAAGAATGAAAAAATGGCATTGAAGATAGCGAAGCCGTTGTATATAATAACCAAAATATTTTATCCCATCTCAGTTTTTTTAGCAACCGTTTCCAATGGCATCATAAAAATTGCGGGAGGTGAAAGAAAGAACAAAACGGCGGTTACGGAAGGGGAAATAAGGGCAATGCTTGAATTGGGCGAGGAAGATGGAGCAATAGAGATAGACGAGAAAGAGATGGTCAAAGAAGTTCTTGATTTTGATGATACAATGGCTTGGGAAGTGAAAGTGCCACGTGAAGAGATAGTATATTTAAACGAAAATGAGAGCATAGATGCTCTTATCAAAAAGTCAATAGAGACAGGATATTCACGATTCCCCATTTACAGGGATAACATTGACGACATAGTAGGCATGGTGCATGTCAAGGATACACTCACCATCGAAGATAAAAATACGCCACTAAAGGAAACACTCAGAGACATATTAAAAATAAGGGCAGGAATGAAGGCGGATGACGTTCTAAGGGAAATGCAAAGAAGAAAAATCCATCTGGCCATACTGCAGGGAGAGGATGGCAGGACGCTGGGATTGGTCACACTTGAAGACTTGATAGAAGAAGTGTTTGGGGAAATATCGGACGAGCATGATATAAAATGAAAATAGCATGTCTAATTTCTGGAGGGAAGGATTCACTGTATGCATTGTATATTGCCCTCCAGTACGGCTGGGATATAACGCATATCGTAACCATCAGCCCAAAAAAACTTTCATGGATGTATCATACAGAAAATATTCACCTCGTAGATTCGGTTGCAGAGAGTATGAGAATCCCTCTTATAAAAAAAGAAAGTTATGCGAATAAGGAAGAGGAACTGGAGGATTTAAAGTCAGCATTGAATGGACTTGCCATTGATGGCATTGTCAGCGGTGCAATAGCAAGCGAATATCAAAGAACAAGGATAGAAAAAGTATGCCATGAATTAAACATAAAATCTTTTATGCCTCTCTGGCATAAGAAAGAAGAAATCCTCATGGAAGAAATGATAGAAGCAGGATTTGATATAATGATTGTGGCGGTGGCGGCCGAGGGACTTGGAGAAAAATGGCTGGGAAGAATAATAGATAAAGATTGTCTTGAAGAATTGATACAAATTCGTGAGAGATATGATATAAATGTTTCCGGAGAGGGAGGGGAATATGAAACTTTTGTTCTTGACTGCCCGCTTTACAGGAAAAAGTTGGTTATTGAGGAATCTGAAAAAGAGCGGGACGGCGAAAGAGTAACTTTGAACATAAAAAAGGTGGGAATGAAAAGCAAGGAATAAGAAAATACCTTCTTCTCTTGTAAACACTACGTTTTTCCTGAAGTCATGGTTGCTGCAACGGCAGTTCCAATCAGGTTATTGCCAAACCGATAGGACTTTAAGTTGATTTCTGGCATACACTTATATAGCAACTACAATTTAACAGAAGATTGAGAGTCGGGTTTAAGTACCAATTCTGCTTTTAATTGCATGCTCATTAAAAATTCCGATGAAATCCTTTCACATGCCCTGGCAGGCTCATTGAATGCTAGGAGGGATGCCCTTAAAATATTCGAGGAGACAATGAAAGCAATTGATGCCTATACCGTTACAAAATCTTCATTGGCAAAGGATGACAATATTCTTTCCGTTAAGGGGGAGAGAATCAATTTATCGCATTTTAGAGATATATACGTGATTGGTTTCGGTAAGGCAAGCACGGGAATGGCAAGAGCAGTAGAGGAAATTTTGCCGATAAAAAAGGGTATTGTAATATCCAATAAGGAAGAAAGTTTGTCGACCATTAAAATTTTAAGTGGCTCTCATCCATTGCCAACAGAAAAAAATATTGAGGCAACAGAAGAGATGCTTAAAATAGTAGAGGGAGCTGGAAAGCATGACCTCATAATTGTTCTGATATCCGGCGGCGGTTCCTCTTTTTTATGCAAACCAAAAGTTTCACTAAAAAGCTTGAGGGAAGTTACTGATAGGCTGTTGAAGGCCGGATGCACGATAAATGAATTGAATACGGTAAGGAAACACATTTCCTACGTTAAAGGGGGGCAACTCGTCCGCATGAGCAAGGCAACAATGCTATCTCTCATAATATCTGATGTTATGGGGAGTCCAATCGAATTTATTGCATCTGGCCCGACAGCCCCTGACAGCACAACGTACATGGATGCAAAAAATATTCTCGAAAAATACGGCATGTGGGACAGTATTGAAGAAGTGAAAAGCGTAATAAATAGTGGCATTGAAGGAAAAATTGACGATACGCCCAAGAAAGTGGATAATGCCCGTAATATCATTATCGCCAGCAACGAGACGGCATGCGATGGGGCAAGAGAAGTTGCCTCCAGAAAAGGATATCACTCAAAGGTTGTGAGCACATCGCTTTCCGGGGAAGCCAGATATGCTGGAATTGACATCGCAAAATATGCAAAGCTTTTTCCCAGGAGGAGGACGGCACTTATTTTTGGGGGGGAAACCACCGTAACCGTCAGTGGAAAAGGCGTGGGGGGGAGAAACCAGGAACTTGTTCTGGGGACAATAAAGGAAATAGAAAATGAATGCATAGTGATTTTATCATGCGGGACGGACGGGATAGATGGGAACAGCGATGCAGCCGGGGCGATAGGTGACGGGCTGAGTCTTGAGAGGGGGGGAAAATTGGGTATGAACGTGGACGATTACCTGCGCAACAATGACTCCTATCACTTCTTCAAAAATTTGGGTGATCTGATTATGACGGGGCCAACAGGAACAAATGTTATGGACATTCAGATAGTGATTAAGTATTAAACAGAGATGACTTTCTTAACTTCGGGAATTTTGTTTTTCAACTCGCGTTCTATGCCCATTTGCAATGTGAGCTGAGACATCGGGCATCCGTGGCATGCTCCTTTGAGACGGACTTTGACTATGCCGTTCTTTTCATCTATTTCCGCGATTTCGATGTCTCCGCCGTCCGCCTGCAGGGCTGGGCGGATGGAATCTATTATTTCTTTTACTTTTTCTTTCATTTTTCACCTTCCTGCGAGCTAAATTAGGCAGGCTATTTTGTATTTGGACGGATTATTTATTATTATCGGCCCGGCAGACTAAAAAAGTTACGTACTCTTGCAGGATATGCTTTTATGAGAAAGGCGAGGATAAGCGTTTCCATACCGGCAGATATCCTGAAAAATTTGACGAGGTATGCAATAAAACGGGGCAGCCAAATCGTTCTAATGCACGATTACATAATAAACAATAAATGGGTCGAAAAAAAGGGAAGAGCTGCAGGAGTAGTGCTTCTCACATATCACCATGACGTTAGAGGAATAAATGCAGCGATTACGGCTGTTCAGCATTCCTATGGAAATATTATAAATGCATCTCTTCACTATGCATCAGTGCCTGGAAATAATAGCAGTGGATAGGAACATAAAAGAAATCAACGAACTTGTAAGGGGGCTGCAGGGAAAGAAAGGCGTTCTATCTATAAAGGTGGTGACCGCTGCGTAAGATTTTAAATTTACTGCCCTATTATCCGGTATGGAAAATATCGCATCACTCCTTAAAAAAAGGAATCTTAAGATTGCCACCGCAGAGTCATGTACTGGAGGGCTGATAGGGCATACAATAACAAACGTCCCGGGAAGTTCATATTATTATGAAGGGGGAGTAATATCATACAGTAATGCCATAAAGATGAAATTTTTGGGGGTAAATGAAGAAACTTTAAAAAAATACGGTGCTGTTTCCGAGCAGACGGCGAAAGAAATGGCCGAGGGGATAAAAAATAGGGCTAGCGTAAACATCGGAATTGCCACAACTGGAATCGCTGGGCCCGGGGGCGGTACAACTGAAAAGCCCGTGGGGCTTGTATATGTTGCACTGGCGGGAAATGAAGGAACATATGTAAAGAAATTCAATTTTCACGGTAATAGGGGGGAAAATAAAAAATCGACATGTGATGCCGCCATCAACATGCTCCTAAATTATCTGGAACAATATGATTGAAATAGACGGTTCTCATGGAGAAGGCGGCGGGCAAATACTCCGTATGGCCGTTGCGTTATCTGCATTGACTGGCAGCGATGTGAAGATAAGGAATATAAGGGCGGGCAGACCCAATCCCGGGCTGAGAAGGCAGCACATGATCGCAATTGAATCGGTGAGAAAAATATGCAACGGTAAAGTGAACGGACTGCACGAAAATTCACTCGAAATAGAATTTTTTTCAGGGGATATGAAAGGTGGCACGTATAGTTTCGATATCGGGACGGCCGGCAGCATAACCCTCGTATTTCAGGCATGCATACTTCCTTCTCTTTTTGCAGAAAACGAAACCATAATTTCATTGAAAGGAGGAACGGATGTGAGATGGTCTCCCCCTTGGGATTATTTCAATAATGTATTCCTAAAATTGCTTCGCCGGATGGGTATATCGGCTGATGGAAAACTTTACAGAAGAGGATACTACCCGAAAGGAGGGGGGATGGCAGAAATAGCCATAAAGCCGTGCAGGGATTTGCATCCAATTAATTTTGGTACCGAGGAAGAATTGAAAATAGAGGGCATTGTGAATATAGCAAATCTGCCATTAAAAATAGCCGAGCGGATGAGAAATGCCGCAGAGAAAGAATTTAGGGAAAAAGAAATGGAAACGGATATAACCATAAGTGAGGGAGATTCATCCTCGCCGGGCATCGGTATCGTGCTCTGGACAGCCGATAAAAAAATTCTGGGCTCTGACAGCCTTGGAAAAAAAGGCAGGCCGGCAGAGCAGGTTGGCAGAGAAGCTGCCAGTACATTGCTAGACAAAATCGAATCCGGGGCGGATATTGATAGATGGGCGGTCGACCAGATTTTACCCTATGCAGCCATTTCCGGTAAGCCGTTTTCTTTCAGATGCATGGAGTTGAGCGGGCATGCAGAAACTGAAATGTGGCTTCTTGAGAAATTTCTGGATGTGAAATTTGGAAAAAAGGTAAGCAATAAACTTATAGAACTCGTCACTATCCCTAAGGAATGTAAACCAGAACAAACATGACAATCAGCAGTGCCAGTGCTATATACATGAAATACATGTACATCTTCCTTTTTTTTACTATTGAATCATATTTCTCCCTGCATGCATCAGAGCAAACAATCTCCCCATACGGGACTGCTTTACCGCATATCTGACAGTGGGCATGTTGTGGAACCCTATCCATTTTACACCTCTATTCTCGTCCCTTTAAACTCTCTTCCGTATATAGCATTTTCTAATAATTCCAGATTTCTTCCATTGACCACATACGTGGGCATCTTTTCTTCATCTATGATTTTGCATGCAATACCATCTACGACTGAATTTTTACCTGCCATATCCCATTTATTCGGTACCATTTCCCGCAATTCTTTTATTGAAATCGAATCATATTTTTTTGCCGTTGGATTCTTTTTCGGGTCTTTGTCGTAGATTCCGTCAACGTCGGTTGCTATCACAAACCTATCCGCCTTTATTTCCCTAGCGAGCATCGCCCCAACCGTATCGGTGGAATGTCCGGGGATTGTTCCCCCCATTATTACAGGGGTACGCATACCGGCTGCCTCCTCAACAGTCTTTGGTACAGGAGTTTCATCTTTGAGAGATGCTTTGATGAGCATGGCATTTAAACGCGTGACAGCTATTCCCATCTCGTCTAAAAATTTTTCATCTGCCCCAAGAAAGCGTGCCGCCCCTATGTATTTTCTCGAGGTTTTTCCGCCCCCAACAATAATGTAAATGCCTATATCGCGTGTGCATTTATCTAGAACTTTTCCAACTTTCTTTATGGATTCGGGCTCTTCTGCCGAGATGAGAGACCCTCCAAAGGCAACAACTACTTTCATGCTCGTTAAATATTCCCCTGGTTATAGACTTTTCTTCTTTTCATGAGCAATACGGCAGCTAAGGCAACGAGTAAAGCAGGCAATTCAAAGCCCGGCACCTGCTGCAAAGGCCTGGGCTGAGGAAGATTTTCTACTGGCGGGGATTTTACGGTTCCGATGCTGCTGTCACTGGTTGTATTAAATGTATATGTCCCACCAACAACGTCATTAACATATTTTTTTTCTACCCCAACAAAGTAGTGAATGACTTCTGCGAATATGCTGACATTCATGGAGCTTTTTTCTTTCCATCCCTCGTATTCCGGCGAAGTTGTGTATACTTTATACTTTTTATTGCCTATTGTTATCTCTCCAGAATAGGTTGCATTCACTTTCTCTCCGTCGATTGTGTAATAAACTCTGAAATTTTCGTCGCTTATGCCTTTAATAACCCTTATCTCGATATCATCTGATGCATCCATCTTTTTTGAAGGATAATTTACCAGTATTGCATTATGGATGAAAGAAAAGTTTCCATTGTACGTACTTTCTCTGCCTTTCCTGTCACTGGCGGTTATCGTATAATTGCATGTGACGCTTTCATTACCTGTATATTCACAGACATATACATTTCCGTCTTTTTGCATGTCGTGTATTTCCCAATTGCTGCCAGCTGTTATATTTGCTTTAGCGTATTTAACACCCACGTTATCGGTTATTTTGGCAGCAATAAGAACGCTTTCGCCAACTTCCTGAACACATGGCAATGCAACAGCATCTATTTTCGGAGGTGATGCATCATAGAACGGCGGATTTATAGAAAGTATAAAAACTGCAAGACCCGTAAAAAAATAGAAGGATATGGAACCAAGCCATTCCTTTTTACCAAATTTCGAGATGTCTACTTTAAGTATCTGAAGAAGTTTTCCCAGAAAACCTATTGAGCAGATGGCAAGAAGAAATGTCAGCCCCCATCTCAGTTGCGGTGAGATAGATACCCACGCAAAATGGCATATAATTCCCATCACGATGCCAAAGCCGAACGATATTAAGGATGTCTTTGCCTTTCTCTTTTCTTTCTTTATAAATTCCTCCCTGTCAAATTTTGGCATTTTGAATTCGTACTTTTCGCCTTTTTTATCTTTCATTATTTAAACGGATTGCCCAGGGGATTAAAGATTTTTCCCCTGATTTAAAAAATGTTCATATCCCCTGTTTTCCAATATTTTTTCTTCTTTGTGCTCAATCAGAACAACCTTTTTTTCTTTGGTAACAGTACCAATATCCGTTAGTTTACAACCAGAATTTCCCACGGCTTTTTCCACATCTTTAAACTTACCGGGAGAAACGGTGAAAAGGAGTTCGTAATCCCCGCCGGAATAGAGCGAAAAATCATCAGATTTTGCTTCCTCTGCCGTTGGAATCCTTTCCGCATGTATTTCAAAGCCGACATCATTTATCTTGGAAAGCTGGTAAAGGGAGGAAGCGAGTCCGTCGGATATATCCATAGATGATGTTACCCCTCCGGCTGATGCAGCAGCCATTCCTTCCTTAACCCTCGGATTCACAAGGAGGATTTTCTGCAGAGCTTTTTCATCTTCCCTTTTCCTTAAAGTTCGAATTGCAACACCTGCCCCGCCCAGCTCCCCTGTCACACATATTGTGTCTCCCGGCCTGGCACCCTTCCTTGGCATGAAATCCTTCTTTTTGACTATGCCAAGGGCTGTCCCGCACAGGGTGATAGAATCCATCTCCTTGGTATCCCCCCCGATAATTTTTGTTCCAAATTTTTTTGCACAATCGTCTGCTCCGTCAGAGAATTTTTTAATGAAATTTACATCCTTGTTTTTTGGAAGGCCAAGTGATAGCGTTAGGCCTACAGGTTTTCCTCCTTTGGCCGCTATATCGCTCAAATTTATTGCAACAATGAACCAACCCATCTGGTAGGGTGCTGCCCCTTCGGGAAGATGCGTCTTCTCGTTCACCGTATCTGTTGTCACCAAAAAAAATTCATCGCCTACATCTACGGTGGCACAATCGTCGAGATTTATGCTGCCATAACGTTCAGCCATTATTTCTATAACCTTTCTTTCCCCCAGATCCTTCAATTCCATGAACATGAATAGCAGTATTGGGATATAAAATATTTTGAATGGCATCATCATTTCCAAAAGTTTTATTATATGCCTGTTCATCATTTCTCAAATGGATGAGTGGAAGTCGTTCCCACTGGACAGGGATTCAGAGCAGATAAAGCAAAAGGTGGAAAAATATTTCTCAATATATGGGGCAAGAGAGGGAGAGATAGATAGTTTCTATATCCACATGCCCTCCGGCAGCAAGACACTGGAAGAGAAATTTGAGTGCCTGAGGCTGGAATTAAAGGAGATGGATTTGATTCCTTTCCTGCGATATGATAAAGGAGAATATATATTGCTTGTCACAAAAAAGCCAAAATTGAAAACCCGTCCAAACTGGCTAAATATCATACTTTTTTTTACGACAATCGTAACAACAACGCTTTCCGGCTCCATCATTTTTTTACTTCAGTATATGGAATGGGGCATAAAAGAAATGTTTCTTCCACAAAACCTTCTCAACGGCCTTGTTTTTTTCTCTTTCCCCCTGATGGCCATACTTGGCATCCACGAACTGGGCCATTACTTTGTTTCAAAAAAACATAACGTGGCTGCTTCCCTCCCTTTTTTTATTCCGATACCTCCAAACCCGATTTTGCCTCTCGGAACACTTGGGGCAGTAATTTCAATGAGGGAACCTATACCAGATAGAAAGGCACTTATCGAAATAGGCATTGCAGGGCCAATTGCCGGCTTTCTCGTGTCCATACCTGTCCTCATAGTAGGTTTATACATGTCAGATATAGTTGCAATATCATCCCTTCCAGAAAATGCACTCACACTTGGAGACAGTCTCATGACTCTTCTACTTTCAAATATTATGTTCGCCGTTCCAGAAGGATATATCCTCAGTTCCCATCCAACGGCGTTTGCCGGATGGGTGGGTTTGCTGGTCACCGCCATAAATTTATTGCCCGTTGGTCAGCTAGACGGTGGGCATATTGCAAGAGGGGCACTTAAAGAAAAGCACAAATATGCAAGCATTGCAGCCGTAGCTTTACTCATTTTGTCTTCCCTGCTTGGGGGTGGATGGTTATTCATGGCATTCTTTATCGTATTCATCATAGGGGTAGGGCACCCACCAGCACTGAACGAATTTGTGCCGCTCGATACAAAAATGAAGGGGCTTGTACTTCTTGCAATTCTTATCTTCATTTTGAGTTTTATACCTGTGCCAATATCATAATGGAAAATAAGGCAGGGTTTTTCAAAGCATTCAAAGCCCCAAAATTAGAAAGCTTTTAATAGGAACGAATCCTTTCCTCCTTTTTTATAAATGCCACGGCGTTTTTTCAGTCATGTTTATGAGCGAGATAGAGAGCAATTGCGAATGCATGTTTTGTCCAAAATATGGGGAGAAAGTAGATATAAAGACATGCATGCTGTGTTTGTGGTATAAAAAATTTCTTTTTACAAGCAATTGGGGGATTAAACATTTTTCAAAAAGAAAGTTACATAGCGGAGATTATGTGCGAAAAATAGGCATTCCCTCGGTGCACATTTAGTAACCTTAAAATATCAGAATATGTTAAAAAAGCAATGATAGGAGTGCTCACGTCAAATTTCGTACTTTATCATGACCTGATCCATGCCCTGCAAAAAAGAGGAGTGTGTTTCACCTCGCTTACATTTGACGGCCCCATTCCTCCGAATATAGACGTGGTCATAACTTCTGATGAAGAGAGAAGTAGGATACACTTTGACAACATAATGTCTCCAGAGCCAGGACGGAGTATGGATGAACTCATTGACAGGATTCTTTTTGCTGCCCATAGAAAAAGCCCTTCCCCAAAAATAGTGATTGGAATAGACCCGGGCTCAACCCCTGGAATAGCCATATTCAGCGACGGCGCGCTATTCCGGCGGTTTACTGCTGGATCTCCACAGGATGCATTAAGTTTTATCAAGTCCTTCGTGAAAAACTGGGAAGGATATGACATCGTACTACGCATCGGGCACGGGGCAAGACTGGTAAGAAACAGAATGATAAATATGCTCCTTGGCATAGCCCCGCGGATAGAAATTGTAAATGAAACTTCTACCACGCCGCCCAACACTCACGACGATATGTTGGCCGCCTCCGCTATTGCCTTGACCCCCGGCAGGGCTGTCAACTGCAAGCTTTCGCTCGAGCCCAGGGATGGCGAAATAAGGGACACACAGAGAAAAAGCAGGATATTGAGTAAAGATGTTACTATATCCAAAGAACTTGCAAAAAAAGTCCTAAAAGGGGAGATAGAGATAAAAAAAGCTATAGAAAAACAGAGAGGGAAGTGATTTTACAGAGAAACTTTATCCGAAATTCTGCCTTCTCTACTATAGTACTTAATAAGACGCCTTATCTTGGATTCTATGAGTTGGAGTTTTCTTTTGTTGTGAATGTCCCTTGGATTTGCCGATAAATGATCTTTAAGTTTTTCTCTTTTGGTGAGGAGATTATCTAGATCTTCGGGCACATCTGGCAACAGGTCATGTTCTTTCAAGATTTTATCGAGTTTTTTCCCGGTTGCAGCCTTTATATCTGGCACGCCATATCCATCTCTGAGAACGATCCCTATCATGGACGGACTTTTTCCTTCTTCTGCCATCTTGATTATCTTTTTCTCGATTTCCTTTGGGCCAAGTCCCCACTGAGGGTGCTTCCTTTCTATGGGATGCTTTGAAGATGACTTTCCCTTTTTCCTTGAATGCATCCTTGCCATGGAAGGCTGAATGAATATTTCATATATAAATATGGTGGAGAAAGTAAAATCAATAAAAAATGTTAAAAAGGGTGGCCTTTTACCACCCCATGGCAAAATTTCCAGAGGCAGAAGCAAGACTGCTAAACAAGCTCATATGTATGAAATGTGGCGCCAGAAACGCACCAAGAGCAGAGAGATGCAGAAAATGCGATTCCAAGGATTTACGTTCGAAATCGAGATGGGCTTAATTATATCTTAACTACTATTGGATTTACACCCGGGATTCACACATTTTTTCCATTTTCTCTTATAAATTATCGTTACAATCGGAGCACCGCAATACTGGCAGCAGCCTCCTTCAAAAATTACGTTGCCCTTCTGCGGCAGTGGATAGCTGTTATTGCACTTTGGAAAATTAGAACATCCAATAAATCGCTTTCCCTTCCGGGATTTTATTATAGTGAGGTCGCCGCCACATTTATTGCATTTCCCAGCAAAATTCTGTTTAGACATGGCATCTTTTATGACCTTCCCTATGGCATCTTTCCTCTCTTCCATCATTTTGATTGCTCTCCTCAGCAAATCCCTGGACTCATCAACAACTTGTTTCAAACTTTTCTTTCTTTCCGCTATTTCGTTCATTTCTTTCTCCAGCTCAGCTGTCATGTCAGGCTTTGTTATTATTTCCGCATTTTTTTCCAGAGCTTCTATAACCGCCCTGCCGGCGAGAGTGGGCATTATTCTTTTCCCTTTTATGTAATTCCTGTAATAAAGCTTCTCTATGATTTCATGCCTTGTTGATTTAGTGCCTAGGTTATTCTTTTCCATCTCTGCCAACAGAGAGCCCTGGCTGTACCTGCCCGGAGGTTTGGTCTCCTTCTTCATCTTTTTTATCGCGATGACATCAATTTCTTCTCCTTCTTTTAATTTCAAAATTTGTTCGCTGGTCTTCAGGTAGGTGTAAATTTCTTTCCAGTTTTTTTCAATGATTTCATATCCATCGGCCGCAAACTGCTCACCGCCGACATCGATTTCCGCCTTTGATACTTCCACAACAGCATTCTTTGAGAGAGTTGCAAGAAACCTTCTGGTTATCAGTTCATATAGTTTCCAATCCCTTACGTCCATCTTTGTTTTATCGGCAGCATCTACAGGATGTATGGGCGGATGGTCATGACTTATCTTTTTGCCCTTCGTGGGCGTCTTTCTGCCGTTTTCAATTACCTTCCTTACCTCCTCAGGAAAGGCATTTCTGAGTTTTCCGAGTATGGCTCTTATCTGCATGCCGGGCGGATAAACGGTATTATCTGTACGGGGATATGATATCAGCCCCTTCATGTAAAGCGATTCTGCTATTTTCATTGCAGATGCAGCGGTGAAACCGAGCCTGGATGCCTCGCGCAGAAAAGAAGTCGTGTCAAAAGGAGATGGCGGATATTCTTCCTTCCTCTCCCTCTGATATAGTGTTACCCTCCCTTTAGTTATTCCCTTTATTTTATCGTATATCGCATCTGCCTTTTCTTTCTCCCAAAATTTTCCATGGGCGTGATAAGCTGTAAATTGAATTTCATTGGAAATCATATCTGCCCCTATCATCCAGTAGGGCACGGGAATAAACTTTTCTATTTCTTTTTCCTTATCCACTATCAATGCGAGGGTTGGAGACTGGACACGCCCAACCGACAAAAAATCCCTGCCAAGTTGATTTGATGCAAGGGATATAAACCTCGTCAGGCTTGCCCCCCATGCAAGGTCGATTATCCGTCTTGCCTCTGCGGATTCCGCCAGGTTGTAATCCACACGGGCAGGGTTGTCAAATGTTTTTTTAATTTCCTGGGGTATAAGAGAACTGAATTTTGCCCTTTCCGCATCAAATTTTTTCGGTAAAATTTCAAGTCCTTCCACCCCTATAAGCTCGCCTTCCCGGTCATAATCAGTTGCAACTATTACCCTGTCCACCCCTTCAGCCAGCTTTTTGAGAGCATCGGCTATATTCCTGTTGCTTACCTTTTTTATCGGCTCTATATCAACCAATTTCAATGGAGAAATTCCGTCCCATCTGTTGTATTGCTGAGGATAATCCAATTTTATGATGTGCCCCCTCAATCCTATAACCCTCCATTCATCGCCATTAAACATATAATAGGGGATCCCATTCAACCTCGATGTGCTAACCTTCCCATTTGACAGGATATATGCTATTCTTCTGGCAGCCATATCTTTCTCGCATATTACAAGCATCTTCATTTTTTCCTCTTCAGAACTTCATTCAATCCTTCCAGAAATTCTTTTTCTTTCCCGGGCAGTATGCTCGCACCAGCCGCCACGGGATGCCCGCCGCCGCTTCCGCCGACAGAATTTGCTGCTGTATACATGCCTTCTGCCAGGTCAAATCCTTCATTCACCAATTTTTCGCTGCTTCTCCCAGATACATCAACTTTTTCATCCTTAACGGAAAGAGCGATAACGGGCTTATCCTTGCTGAAGTTGGGAAGATATTGCATGGCCAATCCAGCAATGACACCGTTAAGCGGGGATTTTTTTGTATGAAAGTAACTTAAATGTGACATTTCCCCCGGCTTTTCTTTTTCAAGTTCTTTTATTTCATGCCTTATCGTTTCCCTGTATCGTGCCTGTATTTTTTCCACTTTTTTTATGGACTGGCTGTTACCAAGGCATAGTGCAATACCAATGGATTCCTCATTCTCGCGAGCACAGGCATTTAATTTTGATGTCAAATCATATAAATTCCCATAATTTTTTCCGTAGGGCACGAAGCGAGTTAAGCTCACCGTTTCAGCACCCTGCTCAACAAGTTTGAGTGTTAATGCCGACAGAAGTTTTTTCTTTTCTTTTTCATCCAATTCAATAATTTTTTTTAACGGGTCAATTCCCAGATTCTGAAGAAAGCGTATAACTCCGTTACCTGAAAAGCCCGTAAAATACGGTTCAATGGACTGCTCCAGGGCATCCATCAAGCTCTTTTCCTGAGAAAAAACCACCTCTTCTTTCATCTGTATGTAACCGGCCTCAACAGCATTTTCCAGAATTTTTTTATTGTACCCCGTAAAGCCTCCTTTATCCTGCTTATCACCTATCGCACCGGAAATTGCAAGCTGGGCCAGGTCTGCATTGTTGCTGTCCATGGCAAGAGAAAGGACGAAAGTGGCAGTAGCACCGCATACTTCCGTGCTGCCGTTCATACCGTAAAGGCGCGCGTTCAGGTTTATGCCATTGGACATCTTGCCCTTAGCCATGTGATGGTCGCAGAGTATGACCCTGCATTTCAATCTCTCCAGTTCTTCCAGATTTGTACTTCCTATATCGCAAAATATGGCCAGGTCATTTTCTTCATTATCCATTCCATCTGTGATGCTTGGGCCTGTTTTTTTTATGGATATGTGAAAGCCGTATCCAGCCCTTGCAAGGGAAATGGCCATGATGGCAGCGGAAGCTACACCGTCTGCATCGCAATGGGAAATCACACGGATGCAGGAGTTCTTTGGCATTGAGAGCACAAGTTCGGATGCATGCTTTGCTGCCCGCTCAAATTCCATGCGGAGAAAGTATCACCTGCATTTTAAAACTTTGGGGAGGATAAAAAAATCGAGATGTTCAGGAATTGCTTGAACACAAAAGTTCAAAAACTACAGAAGTATATACGCATATGAGTACCAGAGATATTAGAAAAATAAAAAGTCCTCTGGACAAAATAAGAATGGAAAGAAATGAAAGAGGTGATATAAAGAATGAGTGAAAAATATTTTGGAGAGAAAAGGAGTTCATCCAGAGGGATGTATATGCGAAGTATTGCAGATATACCGGAGTTATATGAAATTCCCGACCATTTCTTAACGTCCTTCATTTTTCGGGTGAGACTTCTTATCTATAACCTCCGCCTCTTTTAAAGGCATTATCTATCCAGACTTTTTCTTCATCTATAAAATATTCAAATCTATAGTCACCCACTCTCAGTCTATACATATCGTGTTTTTTTCCTTTTAATCTCTTGACGTCAGCACCACTTCTTTTATTATATGGATCATCAGCTAATTTTTTAAGATGTTTTATTAATCTCTCTTTCTCCCCACTTTCATCAAGATATTTTTTAACTCGGGGATGGATAAATATTTCCATTTATACCTCATCCAGGGGGATGTATTGATCTTTTTCTTTCTGTAGTCTTTTCCACCTTTCGTCTATTAATTCTTCGATGTTTAATTCTTCAAAGTAAGCCATCAATCTTTCGATTATATCATTGTAGGATTCGGCTTTATGTCCAAAGTGTTTTAATTTTTCTCTTGTTTCTTTTTTAACTTGAATGGTTGTTGCCATATTATCAATCCATAATAGTTATACGTAGTATATAAATTTTATGTACACCAAACACAAATTATCATATACTCGCCTCACCCGAAAGGACTAAAATGGTCGGGAACTCTGTGATTTTAACAAGTTAAAATCTTGGTGCTATCGCACTCATATAACATTCCTTAGAACTCTTTTTCGTTAGGTAACGAAGTTTTATCCCTTATTCATCTATGTATCACCATCGGTTTTACCTTAAAAAATAGAGATACAATGAGTAAAAGTAATGATACAATGGAGAGGCAATATCCTGAGGCAGGTGACCATTTGCATTCAATCACTTTTTCACTGCTTCCTGGTATTGATATACCCATATTTCCGCTGCCCCAGAAACTGCCTGTTGTGACTTCCGCAACCTGTGACATTCCGTATGAGAAAATAAGGATGGCTGCAATGATTGATGCAATAGCGATGATATGAACCCATTTTTGTTCCATCAGGAAAGAAATGATTGCAACAATCACGGCAAATACGGAAACTGCCAGCACCATAGAAAGCATTGTCCCAAATAGTGAAGGCATTGCCGCAACTTCTCCATTGATGAAGTTATCCGCCCTTCCAATCGTAACCATCTTCGCTGGAACGAGAAAAACATTGGTCGAAATTTTCATTCCTTCACCTTCTCCCGCCATATGCCACCACGGATAAATCGTTGATAGTATCAACACCGCCACGGAGAGGATCATAAAAATTTGACTGAGTGAAAGCTTTTTAATAAAAATCGCGAGAAAAACGGCAGCAGAAACAGCAATGGCCGCGGACAAAATTGCGGGGAAGCAAGGACTTTTTGTTGTCACCATGTTTATTGCCGTATCTTCCGTAACGAAAACATTCCGTTTGCCTATCACTCTGCCGCCATACATTAATGTAACGGCATAATTTCCCGGCGGAATAAACCTTTCATCAACATCTTTCCCATCTCTTTTCATCACTACATCAACATCTTTTATCTCCATGCCCCTTGAATCAAATGGCTTTATTTTCAGGGAATAGACTGCAGGAAATAGAACATCTATTTTTCTTTCATCTGGCACGCTGCAATCCCTGCTTATGGAGAACGACTTGTATCTTATCTGCAGTGTATACGAAGCAGATGGTAAATCTCTGAACAGATATTGTCCCGGAGAAACTTCTTCGCCGCATATCAGCAATTTTCTTTCCATGGAATTACTTGTGAGAACCGGAGTTATTGCCACACCGGGAGGAAATCCGAGGGCATCTCTTACAATAACCTTTAAGTCATTGATTTCCACCTCAATTTTTCTATCAAAAAATGTCGGAAGGCGGATATTTTCTTCGTGTATCAAAAACCCCTTGTAAAATGCCTTTAACGCATACTTTGACGGTGCCGGGGCATTCAAAACCGCCGCTCCTTTTCCGTCGGTCAAATTGCTTGAATATATTTCACCATCCCTTTCCAGGGAAATATCAACACCTTTTATTCCCTCCCCCTCCTGATCAAAAACGTTCAACCTCACTTTTCCTTCAAAACCACAGAGAATATGGATGGTTGAATCCCCGTTAATGTCAACGATTCCCGCCCCCACGTATTTTTTGCTTCCCATACCCCTAAAAATTTTTACAACATATTTTCCCGGCGGCACGCTCGGAAACACCACTTTTTTTATAATGGTAAAATTTTTCCAGTCAAATATCGGCTTTCCATCGACAGTGGAAGTAAAGGGCAGTCGGCTGAGCACTCCTGAAGATACCACAGTGCCATTTCTCCAGAGTTCTGCAGTCAAGGTCGGCAATTTTTTGCCGGTCAGTACGGAGAGTGCCGGAGAAAAAGGCATGGACGGGGCAAAATGGGTAAAAACAACCAGTGAATATCTTTCCGCCCGCCCGCCTTCCACGGTCCCTGTAGCGCACGCCCTGTATGGTATGAGCTTGTGGAATATGTCTGCTTCCTTTTTAACGGATTGCAGGCCCCCATCGGGGGAAGAAAAAAATTCGGCGGTGAATTTTGCTACAAATCCCTTAGGCATCACAAGATCGTGAGTCCCTCCTGCTTCATAAGAATTCCGCCCGCCGCTTACCCCCCCGCCGTCCACCTCCAACCCGGGGATGTTGACCTCCTGGCATTCTGTAGCTGTAACCTGTATGCCGTGGTTGATGGAGACAACGCTGTTGTTTTTGAATATAATGGCATATGCCTTGCCAGATGTGCCGTCATCGATGGAGAACCACGGATTGAGTCCGAGGTCTATGTCATCCTTTGCGGAGAGAAGCCAGTTGTAATCCTCATTTTCTGGATTCTGGTCAAGCATGTACTCATGAACCGTTCCATCTTCGGCATTGATGTGGAGGTAGGGCGGTATATAGCCCAGATTTAATTCCTGTATGGAGGAACTTCTGCATCTTACAGTGAGAAGGTATACATAAAGGCCGTCATCTTCTTCCATTCCATATACTCTGCATTCCTCCAACGCTTCGTGTTTTACCTCGGCCATTAATCTTTTTTCTTTTGAAGGGGAATAGTAGCAGGTATAGAAAGCAGTCGTTTTCATCTTTCCGTCGGATGATGTGCTGATTATTCCAACCCTAGCCATCAAATTGCCATCCACTATTATGTTCTTGGATAACAATTTTTCATCTGTCCCCTTGTCACTTCCCTCATACCAGAACATGGCAAACGATGCAAGCTGCCCCCAGTTAAATGCTTTGAATTCCTTTTTTCCGTCGATCTGCTTTATGACTTTCTGGGACATATCTATTCCAAAAAAAGAGCCTTCCTGACCTATGCCATATATGCAATAGCCGTCCTCGACCACCCTGTAATAATTTAGGTTGATATGGTAGCCGGGAATGGGCTCGTAATAATATGAATCATCTGAAACCTGCACATGGTCAACATAATCTGGCCCTGATGTTTTTTTGCCGCTGTAATAAACATAGTATTTCCCTTTTCCCTGTAATAAAAAGACGAGATCGCAGGAGTCTATGTGCTCTCCATCCGTATAATGGAAGTTGTATGCCTGCGATTCAATTTCCTTTATTTCCGAACCATCGTCATATACGACCCTTATCGAATGGATGTTCTCATTCTCAGCCCAGCATGAATGGATGAACTGTATGTCCATATCTACGGGCTGGTACAGCATGTCATCAGATATGCCAGGAAGGCTTATTTCCTGATGAAAAGGAAAATCATTTGGTGGAAATGATGAAGCTTGAAATGAAAAAAAATTTGTGAACAGCATAAGGAAAAGAATTGATGCTGCAATTTTTTTTATATTCCTTGGGTTCACATCTCTTTATTAAAATTTTTATATAAGTATTTTGCTAGGTTTGCTCCAGCATTTTCAGCGATTGAAAATGCCGGCATTCGGGCAGGACAAACAACAATATCATGGGACTTACAAGGAAAGATGCAATGGTATGAGGGACATTAAGAATGATAAGACTGCAAAGAAAATGAATGCATAAGAACACATAGTTGGTGAGGAAGAATTATTCGAAGTTTTGAGGGAATGGGATTTGAAATAAGAAGCTAACATTGTCAAGGGCAAATAATATATGTTTTTTTTGTATACCTTTTAGGATGGTAGACGTTGAGGAGATTCTGGAAAACCAGTATATGGAGGGAAAAAAGATAGTAAGCATGAGCAAGACTTCACGAGAATTGCTGGGAGAGTTAAAGAAAGACTGCCCTCACGTGCCTGAAAAAGAGATTGTAAAGCTTTTCAAGTCGGTCGCTGCCGGGACGAAAATGGTCGATAGTGCCATAATTGCGGCAGCCCACAACATGGAATATAATGCTACCCACCCATCCCCAAAACACAAACCATGGATAGATATTTTCTTCACCGATACATCAAGAAAAATTATGCCTCCTGAGAAACTAATTAAAAATAAAAAATTGTATGCTGCATATCTGGAGATGATAAACCACCTGGAAAAAAAATATGATGAAGGTGAAATCCCGGACATAGCAATATTTAAGAGAAGAACAACCACATTTTTAAAAGAGCATGCTGGTGGAAAAAAATGAGGATCGACAGCCATCCAATACTTCATTTTGATAGAACACAACCAATATTTTTTTTTTACAACGGACAGAAAATAAAGGCATTCAAAGGAGAAACCATAGCATCAGCCCTTCATGCATCTGGCATAAAGAAGTTATCATGCAGTGTGAAATACAATCGCCCTAGAGGGTTCTTCTGCGGGATAGGAAAGTGTTCATCGTGCCTGATGCGCGTTAATGGAATCCCGAATGTCAGGACATGCATCGTGCCTGCAGAGAACGGCATGACCGTAGAGAGCCGGGAACAACGCAATCTACCTTCCGCCGAATTTTTAAATGGTAAAGGGAAAAGCATGGATGTCGAGATACTCGTCGTGGGAGCAGGCCCCGCAGGTGTATCGGCAGCAATAGAAGCAGGTAATCATGGCAGATCAGTTTTGCTTGTCGATGAAAATCATGTAACGGGAGGGCAGCTGATAAAACAAACGCACAAGTTTTTCGGTTCTAAAAAGGAGAGGGCTGGAACGAGAGGGATAAAGATAGCCGAGGAACTGGAGGCGGAAATAAAAGGGATGGCTGAAAAAGGCGGTATAAAAATTTTGCTTGGGACAAGTGTTTTCGGGTATTATGGAAAAAATGGAAAACATGTACTGGGAGCCGTCGATAAAATGAAAAACATATTGTATACCATAGAAACGGAAAAAGTTATTTTTGCATGTGGTGCACAGGAAAACATGCTTTCGTTTCCAGGAAATGACCTGCCGGGGGTGTACGGGGCGGGGGGCGTGCAGACATTGATGAACGTTTATGGGGTTAAACCCGGCAATAAAGTTTTGATGATCGGGGCAGGAAACGTCGGCCTCATCGTTTCATATCAGCTCTTGCAGGCAGGCATCGAAGTCGATAGGGTGGTGGAGGCATTGCCCAAAATAGGGGGCTATAGCGTGCATGCCGCAAAATTGAGGAGATGCGGCGTTCCGATATATACATCTCATTCTGTTAAGGAAGTGTACGGGGAAGAGAGAGTTGAAGGGGCAATCGTGGGAAGATTGGACGAAAAATGGAATTTTGTGAGGGGAAGTGAGGAGGACATGAAATGCGATACTGTATGCCTTGCCGTAGGATTAACGCCATCAGCCAGATTGCTCTTTCAGGCAGGCGTGAAAAGAAAATACATACCGGAAGCGGGAGGATATGTTGCAATTCATAACAATAAAATGGAAACGTCGGTAGATGGAATATATGTGGCGGGTGATTCCTCGGGTATAGAGGAAGCTTCAACCGCAATGCTCGAAGGCAAAATAGCAGGGCTGTCAGCCGCCTTTTCTCTCGGCCACGTAAAAAATGCGGAAGAACTTATGGAAGAATATGCCAAAACGCTTGATGGGATGAGAGAAGGGCCGTTTGGCAGTAAAGCAAGAAAAGCGAAGAAAAAAATTCTTCAGGAGGCTTTAAATGAAGGAATATGAAAAAACGGGTATAATTGGCCTGGAAGATTTGCAGATTCCATCGGAAGAACATCTTAAAAAAGGCATTGCAATAACAGAGTGCGTGCAGGAAATCCCATGCAATCCCTGCGTGGATGCCTGCCCCGTTGATGCCATCTCCATGGAAACAATAAATGCTCTGCCGGTCGTTGACTATGATAGGTGTACGGGGTGCGGACGATGCGTTGGTGTTTGTCCCGGACTGGCAATTTTTGTTGTGAAAACGGAAGGGGATAAAGCTTTGATAACCCTGCCATATGAATTCCTTCACGTTCCAGAGAAAGAAGAGGAGGTGGCAGCACTTGACAGAGAGGGAAAAGAAGCGGGCATGGCCGTAGTAAAGAGGGTTATAAAAAAGAAAGACAATACGTGCGTCATAACTATAGAGGTTTCAAAAAATCTTGCAATGACTGTGAGAAACATAAAAGTGGTAAAATGAAGGTTATCTGTAGATGCGAGGATATTACAGAAGAGGACATAATAAACGAGATAAAAAACGGCTGTACAACTTTAGATGAGTTGAAACATAGACTGCGTCTGGGCATGGGGCCCTGCCAGGGAAGGACATGCATTCCTCTAGCTGCACGCATTCTGGCAAGGGAAACAGGAAAAAAAGTTGAGGATATAAGATTGCAAACGAGCAGGCCACCAGTTGTTCCCATACCTCTGGGCATACTGTCAAGTGATAAAAATGATTGAGAAAGCAGACGTTGTTATAATCGGCGGCGGTGTTAACGGATGTGCTCTCGCATATGAACTTGCTTCAAAAGGTATCAATAATGTTGTTATCGAAAAAAATCATCTTGCATCTGGAGCCACCGGAAGGTGTGGTGCAGGCATAAGGCAGCAGTGGTCAACGAAAGAAAATGCAACCCTTGCAATAGAAAGTGTTAAAATTTTTGAGAGGCTAAGTGAAGAATTTGGCGAGGGTATAGGATTACGGCAGGGAGGGTATCTGATAGCAATTCATGATGAAGATGACATGAAACAGGCCGAAAAGAACGTGAAAATGCAACGTTTTCTGGGGCTGGATGTGGACATTCTGGAAGCAGATGAGATAAAGGAAGTCGTTCCGATTCTTGATGTGAAAGGAATGGATGCCATAGGTGCAACATTCTGTCCGACTGATGGGCATGCAGATCCATTCAAAACTACATATGCATATGCACGTGCCGCCACGAAAAAAGGGGCGAAAATATACAGATTCACGGAAGTGCAGGGGATTCTGACAGAAAATGGCAAAATAAAGGGAGTAAAGACGAGCAAAGGGACAATAAAAGCAGATATTGTCGTAAATGCCGCCGGTGCCTGGTCTAAAAAAATTGCCGAAATGGCTGGAGTCACCCTTCCCAATGTCCCATACAAAAAAGAAATCATGGTTACTGAAAGAATGACCCATGCATTTGATTCCATGGTTATCTCGTTCAAAGACGGCATCTACTTCAGCCAGCAGGAAGAAGGGCAGATTTTAGGAGGCATACCGCCGCCAGAAACAGTAACAGGATATGAAACAACGCCCACGCTTTCATTTCTAAGGCATATGTCCCAAACCCTTACACGGTATGTCCCGGTATTGAAACACATAAATGTCCTAAGACAGTGGACTGGATTTTATGATGTAACTCCCGATGCGCTGCCGATACTGGGCGAAGTGAAAGGATTAGAAAGATTTATTCAGTGCAATGGCTTTTCAGGCCACGGGTTTATGCTATCCCCGATGGTTGCAAAATTGCTTGCAGAACTCATAACAGGCGAAAAAACTTCTTTGCCGATAGGGAGATTGAAACTAGAAAGATTTGAAAAAATGGAATTCGAAAGGGAAAAATCGGTTGTCGGATAAAAATAAAAATTAAAAAAGGAAAAGGAGGAGTTATTTCACTCCAAGCACTAACGGGCCGAGGACAAAGCCGCTAGCTGTTCCCATTGCTCCCCCTGCTGTTACTGTTATTGTTACTTTTCCAATGCCAAAAATGAAACCGCTCTTGATGGTCTCTTCTCCCCCTACGGGAATGCTCACCGTCCCACTATTTTCTTTTCCAATGAACACTGGCCCGTCAAAAGTAATGCTCCAATCTATATCGTTTGCATCTGCTCCCCCAGTATTTGTTAGCTTAGCTGTTGCGCCAAAGCCGCCCTTGATTTCTACTATATTTATCACTGGTGCGGGTACTCCAGTACTGTCGAAGTATATATCACTATTACCGTCTCTATTATCTACCCATATAACATTTCCACCTCTTGTAAGCTCTGAAGTATGCCATCCTGCCTCTACTGTACCATCTTGATCATTTATTTTAATTGGCTCGCTCCAGGTCACTCCATTATCAGTTGAATGAGTTTCATAAAGATTTCCACTTTTAATAAAAGTGCATTGTGCAACATCTCCATAGGAAATAATACTTGGATTTGTCTCATCATCTAGAGAATTAGCGATAAGGGTTTTGACGGTAGTGCTAAATCCATCCGTTGAATGGAAACAAACAATATCTTTATTTCCTTTTTCGTTTGTCTCACATGCTATATACCCGGAACCACTTCTAACGCTGATATCCGGTCGTGAGTAACTGGCGAAAAAGCCGCCAGAGATTTCATAAGTGTACCAAATCGCATCATCATCCCATATGGTTTCTATAGGATAACTAATTATGGCCATGCTATACGTCCCTACCGAATCATTATAGAAATCACACACGGTATATCCTCTTCCTGTACTCTGGTCAATACTAGTTGAAGTAGTGCGTGAATAATTCCACTTCAGGAAAGCATCACAAACAGCGTATCCCTCTCCATACCACTTAGTTCCGTCCGTCAGGACCCATGGACACTGGGTTGCGAAATAGTTGATACTCTCATCATTTGAATCGCCTATGTAACTCATCACGCCCCAGAACTCTGGATACTCTTCCGAATTATAGCCGGCGATTGTGAAGTTGTGCCAGTCAGAAAACTCATAGTTATCTTCCCATTGCCATATTGAACCGCCGTATGTCTCCGTGTCGGTAATATCAGGCATAAGATAGACAACATTTCCAGCTTCATACTCACCTAGTGTCCAGCAAGCTACTGCACTATTTCCGACCCCCCTGTAAGCTACTGCTGGATCGGTATCATACATATCCTCAATTTGACGTTCATAGAGATTCCAAGTACTTCCCATATCTGTGGAATACGAAAATAAAATTCCACTTGTGAGTATATCTGGCTGGATGGCATACGCTGCTATAAGATTTTCTCCAGAACATAAAGCTATCGATGGAGCGACTTCATCATTAGAACTGTCTGCTATTGGTATATCTGTTCCTAGAATCGATGATACCTGTCTTGGAATACTGATTTTTTGTGCAGTTTTGCATGGCATGGGTTGTGGGTGATATTCACCTCTTTTAATAATACACTCTCCGACCGTCACATTGTCTGTACTTTTTTCTGTGAAGGATTCTGCTGCCAATGGGATACTTGCTGAAATCATCATCGCTGCTATTACCAATACCCCTATAACATATACTGCTTTTTTCATGCTCATCTTGCCTCCGAATGTAATTACTTATTCCGTATTTATAGTTTTTGTATCTATAAAAAAGTGCTCCCGTCGGGATTTTCGATCAGGCTTGCAGGTTTGCAAGCCATATATTCGAACCCGAGTCTTCGGCTTTCTTTAGAACCGTCTTTTGAAAGTGTTTCTTTGGGCTGAAGCACTTTCTTTTTAAAGAAAGGGCTCTTCGAGAGGCCGAGATGATTAGCCGGGCTACACTACGGGAGCATTACCCAGGTAATACATTTCTATTTTTATCTTTTTGGACTACCCCCTGGAAGCAACCTGCAGTATCTTCACTTTATCGCCGTCATTGAGTTTTATTGTATATGGGATTGGCTTATCGTTGACAATCAAAATGACGTCATCGGGAACAAAATTTAAGAGCGATATCAAATCTTTTCCTGTTGCCCCCTCGTCCATCTGTAATTTCTTTTTTTCTTTCGATATTAAAACTTCTATTTCCATCGATATACTAAAAAACAGTCAGCGTATTAACTTTATGTTTGCTGGGATGGCCGAGTCAGGACTAAGGCGGTAGCCTCGAGAGCTACTGGGCTTTTTGTCCGCGCAGGTTCAAACTGCAGCCTGTAAGGCAGATTGCGTTTCCGAGCAGGTTGCTTGAAAATCCTGCTCCCAGCGTCTTTTTAGTATCAAAAGACTTTAGTGGTATTGATAGCTTGCAGTCGGGTAAATGAAACAATTTTATATCTCCCCATGCTTTACTTTTAATGAAAATTCTCTTACTTCATACGGATTATATTGAATACGAGGCAAAAGAAAAGGCGGTAAAGGAAGCAGACGAAATAGAGATTAGGAAGGATAGGCTCGATGAAGCCCTTGCGGTTTTTGTCGCTGTTGAGAAAGATGATGAGGATGCAATAAATGAAACCGTAAAAAATGCGGCAGAAGAGGTGAAGCAAGTAGCAGAGAATGTCAAAGTGGATAAAATAATGCTTTATCCCTACGCTCATCTATCCTCCAATCTTTCAAGTCCCAAATCTGCAAAAGAAGCCCTCAGGAAATTAAAGGAAGAGTTAAGCAAAAGGTTTGCCGTAAAAAACACACCTTTTGGATGGTACAAGGCATTCAAAATCAGTTGCAAGGGTCATCCGATGGCGGAACTCTCCAGGGAGATTAAAGGTATCGAAAGGCATGAAGAAGAGAAAAAAATTACATCATCCTGGTTTATATTCACATCGGAAGGGGAACTCATAGAGGCCGAGAAATTTGATTTTAGCAATCACAAAGAACTCGAAAAATTTTATGAGTATGAGGCGTACGGCAACAGAAAATCTGAACGTGAGCCAGCCCATATAAAATTAATGAAAGAGCTAAATCTTGTTGATTACGAGCCCGGCTCCGACCCCGGGAATATGAGATGGTATCCGAAAGGAAAGCTGGTAAAAAAATTATTGGAAAGAAAAGTTGAGGAAATGTGTTTATCGGCTGGAGCAATGGAAGTCGAAACCCCGCTGATGTACGATGCCCAGCATCCAGCATTGAGCAAATACCTGAAAAAATTTCCCGCAAGGCAGTATAGGATAAAAGGGAACAAGGACAGAGAGCTTTTTATGAGATTTGCGGCATGCTTCGGGCAGTACCTGATGGCAAGCGACATGGTGATATCCTACAAAAACTTGCCTCTACGCATTTTTGAACTGGCAAAGTCTTTCAGGAAGGAACAGCATGGTGAGCTATCGGGAATAAAAAGATTGCGTTCTTTTACGATGCCGGACATGCATACTCTGTGCGCAGATAAAGAGCAGGCTTTGGAAGAGTTCAAAAAACAATTTTTGCTGTCGATGGAATGGACAAGACTCATAGGTCTGGAGGGAGAGGTGGCACTCAGATTTGTCAGGCCTTTTTTTGAAGAAAACAGAGAGTTTGCCATGGAAATAGCAAAAGAGGTTGGAAAGCCCATCTTAATGGAAATATGGGATAAAAGATATTTCTACTTCATAACAAAATTTGAATTCAACATGAATGACTCCGTTGGAAAATCCTTTGCGTTGTCAACCGTGCAGATAGATGTGGAAAATCCGGAGTCGTTTGACATTACATATACCGACGAAAACGGGGAAAGGAAGTATCCTCTTCTTCTCCATGCCTCGATATCCGGCGGGATAGATAGATGCATCTGTGCCCTTCTCGAGAAAGAAGCAAAAAAAATTGAGAAAGGTGGCAAGGGAATGCTGCCATTCTGGTTGTCTCCGACACAGGTTCGCCTTATTCCGGTGGGCATCGAATTTTTGGATAATTGTATTGCATTGGCAGAAAAAATAAATGGCAGAGTTGATATTGATGACAGGGATGCAAGTGTTTCCAAGAAGATAAGGGAAGCGGAAAAAGAGTGGGTACCGATAATAATTGTTTACGGGGAAAAGGAAAGGAATGGTATATACAGGCCTCGATGCCGTTTCTCATGCGAGAAAGAATTGTCATTAAAAAATCTAAATAGCATGATATCCGAAAAAATGGAAAAATATCCGTTACAGCCACTTTCCCTTCCAGCATTGTTTAGCAAAAGGCCGAGCTTTAGATAATCTGCAATCATCTGGGCTTATTCACAAACCATAACAATATGAGGGATATGCCAAATATTACAAGCAAAATAGGTATTATCGCCTCCATGAGCGTGAGCAGGAAGCCGGATGTTTTCGCTTTACCCGCCATTTCCTCTACTGATTGCTCTGTCATCCAGTAATGTAAATCCCCTACCTTTACCTTGTTTCCGGACAGCTGTTCAACCTGTTTTTTCTGTTGTTCCGCAGCTTTTACGTTATCCAGCAGGTTTGCAGAGGATATATCTACCTGTGTGGCAGGAACTGTTTTTCCGGAAAGCTGTATCAGTTCAGAAGATTGTTTTCCTTCCTTTACAAGTTCCTTGACCATATCATCAGTAAATGAAAGGGTCAGTGTATATGCCTTTACCCATATAGGGCTGCTTATCCCGAATAAATAGTTGAGAATATCTACTTTCTTCTCGGATTGCTTCTCCATATCAATTATCAAACCACTATTGGGCTCGACCCAGTACTTTGTCGTGGTGGTATATATGACGTTCTGGTTTATGCCCGGCGTCGGGTCAAACACTTTTCTCATCTCTTGCGTTTCATAGAGATATGTATGAATGCCTTCATGGTCTTCTTCCCTCATGAAGTCGACCGGCGATGGTGCTCCTATCTCGGAATTCCACATGGAATAATCTCTTTTGTCTACACCTGGGGGAAATGTATACAGACCTTCTCTCCTCGTATCTCCATAATTTTGTGCCTCCCCACCGGTATCTGCATATACGCCATGAATTGAAAGGCTGCAGCCTTCCGGTACTTTTTCACCGGTGCTTGAATCATATGTGGTCGTATTATCCTCCAGTAGGATGACCTTTTTTCCTTCTTCATCGTAGCAGGTGTCCGTGACCTTGACATTTCTGACCATATCTATATCTTTACTTCCCTGGGAAATAATCCATAATTTTCCCTCCATCTCCACTTTTGCATTTGTGTTTTCGGGAATTGTGTGGAGGTCTGGGAACTGGGCATTGACCGTTCCTTCCTTCCTTGCATTGACAATAGAACCTGTGGAAGGTTCCACCCAGTATGTCGTGTTGCCCGTGTAGAGGAGGTTTACATGGCGGTCACTCATCCCGTCTATATCCTGTATGCCAATTGGACAGTTGTCGGTTCTTATGACATACCTGTAGGTATCCAGCCCCGCTATGTTCTCCTCGCCTTCAAAGTACGCTGTTGATGCGTTTTTGGTATCAGAATCCCATAGTACATAATCTCTTTTTTCAACACCGATGGGGAAAGTGAGAAGTCCCCGTTTGTCACTGAACATACGGTCGTATTCCATCGTGTACGGGTTGACACCATCGATACCTTTTCTCTGCAATTCATCTGGAAGCATACGCCCTGTTTCATTCTTGGCAATCACTTCGTTCCCTACCAGGTACATACTGTCCGTCGATGCATCTTCCACCCATATGTGATTTGTTATAACTGCATTGTATCTGTCATACCAATCGTTTTCTCCGACCTTTGACATGTTGAAAATCGATATATTGCCTGTCAGTTCTGCAGTGATATTCAGATCCGACGGAAGTTTGTGAAGATCCGGAAACTCGAGATATTGAATAACGCGCTTGTCATAGTCAATTATCGTACCCGTTTTTATATCTGCCCAGACGGTTTGATCACCGCTGTAGTAAAGTTTAGCTTCAGGGGGTGTTCCTTCCGGTCCTGGGCCAATATATATTTCATCCTGGTGACCGGCGTATCCATATGTCTTTACACCCGCTATCTTTTTCTCACCGATATAATAAGCTATGCCAGTTGCATCATCGGTATCAACATATCCCTGCTTGTATATGTCATCCATGTCTGTATTCCAAACAAGATATTCCTCTCCCTTCTTCACTCCAAGCGGGAATATCCACTGGCCAATTCTCTCTGTATCCCCATAGCCCGGAACATTCCTCGAGGTATATGGGTCTATACCATATACCTTAGTCATCTTCAGGTCAGGTATATCTTTCCCTGTACTTTTATCTTTGACGGATATATCCTCCCTTACCAAAAGTATGTTTCCTTCCTTTTTCATGGCGTTTATTTCCCTCTTTATTTCTATGTTCTTGTAGTCCATTTTCAGGGTTGTACTGTTAAACATTCCAAATTTTCCCTCGTAGTACACTGTCTCGTGCAAGTTATCTGGGATTTTTTTCATGGAGGGTGTTAAAACAAACGAAAGTGATGGGGCAACTATGAAAAATACAAGTCCCAAAACGACCATTATATTCCTTTTTCCTCTCATCCATTTCACCTAATAACTAGCAAATATCCAATTTTTGTATAAGTAAGTTTCGGGTTTTGCAATTCTAATCCAAAAAGACAGACGCCCCGGCCGAGATTTTCACGTATGCCGAAGCAATCGGCATGGCTTTGAACTCGGGTCGCGAGCTTTCTATAAACCTCTTTAGGGATGAAACACCTTTTCTAAAGGGATTCTCGACAGGCTCGCATGATAACCGCTACACTACCGGGGCTCAGAATAGGTATAACATTTTTCTTAATAATATTTTCCTTTTGATGTTTTACTAAAAAGTCCGGGAATGGGGAGGTTGGGAGGCGAAAAATGAAAATAAAAATTTCATTTTATCCCATCCCCGGTTTTTGTGGATACGTATTCCACTATAAAAAATTTATGGTAGCAGGATGTTCCTCAGAATGGGTAACATCATAGATTTTTGAAGCAATATCTCAGCAACCTCTCTCAATTTTCAACCAATTTAAAGTCAGCTTTCTGATCGTCGGGATCAAAGTGCGATTTGATATGCA
>JAYEJS010000084.1 GCA_034660695.1 Candidatus Thermoplasmatota archaeon
GACTTGCTTGGTGGTAAAGTGAGTGGTAGTGACACTGCAACTGTGACAATCTACATTCCACCATCTCTTTTCATAACGAAATCAGATTCACCAGACCCGATTCAGCCAGGAGAAACATTAACTTATACAATCATCGTAAAGAATACCGGTGGCGCTCCTGCAGATAATGTTGTGGTGAGAGAAAACTACGATTCAAACTTCATATATGCAAGCTCAAACCCACCCCCAGATAGCGGCAATAACCGCTGGAATCTGGGTACTATCGCAGCTGGTGGAAGTAAAACTATAACCATTACCGGAATTGTTGCAAATAACAATGAGACATCTTTGCTCAACATGGCTACTTACACCTCATCAAATGCAGGTAACGGGAGAGCAACCGAAAGTACAAAAGTAGTCTATCCTTCTATCGGCATAGAAAAAGATGGACCGTTAAGCGTCGAGGCTGGGGGAGAGATTACCTACATCATAACATACTACAATCCAAGCGATGTCCCATTATCCAATGTCATAATCGAGGATACCTATCCACCCCACACCACATTTATATCCGCCACCCCCAAACCCAATACAGGAAATAACATATGGATGATTGGAAACTTGGCACCCCATACTGCAAAAACCATGCACATCACACTGTCTGTTGACTCGCCTCTTCGGAACAATACTGTTTTAACAAATTACATCGAAATAACATGTGATGAAGGAGTCAGCGACAATGATACGGCGGTTACAGTAGTAAAGTCAAAACCTGTCTTAACAGTGAAAAAATCTGACAATCCTGATCCAGTTCAGGAAGGAAACATCTTAACATACATAATTTGGGTTAATAATACAGGAAATGAGGATGCCACAAACGTCATTGTAATAGATGACTATAACCAAAGTTTCCTCATAATAAATGATACAGACGGAGGTATTGATAATGGTGACAACATTTCATGGACTATCGACACACTTCATGCCGGAGAAAGCATACTCTTTACAATTACAACAAACGTCAAAATTACTGGAATAAAAGCAAATACAATAATATACAATTTTGTCAATACAACGTGTGATGAAAAGGCAAATGCAAGCGATGTAGAACCAACGACCATTATGCCTATACCACTTCTTGCCGATCCCTTGCTGGTTATAGACAAAACAGACTCAGCCGATCCTGTCGAGCCCACATATGAACTAACATACACACTAACCGTAAGAAACATAGGCAGTGGAGATGCGACCAATGTTATCATAACCGACAAGCTCCCGGAAAATGTAAGTTATCTCTCGGCATCTGTATCGCCAGACAATATTCAGGACAAAATGCTTACATGGAATATAGGAAATCTTGCATCGGGCAATTTATTTACGTTATACGTTACAGTAAAAGTGCATTACGGCCTTGAGACAGGCACTGTCCTTAACAACACGGCAAATGTAACATGCGACGAAGGAGTGGAAGACGAAACATGGGAGACGACGACTATTACGAATGTGCCGCCTGTTACGGTCAAAGAATTCCATGGGGAAGTAACAAATGTTCCGATATTTTGGTATTACATCATTCATTATATTCCCAAAGCTACTGCCATAACCCTTGAAGCAACAGATTACCCGATTCCTGGTGCTTCGGACGTGAATCATACCTATTACAGAATATGGAGATGGGACAATGACTTGCAAAAATGGATGCTTTTATTCAACTGGAAGGAATATTATAGAGGGTATATCGACCTGGCACAGCTCGGGGAAATGTACGGTTACTCGCCATATGGAAAATATGAGATAGACTTTTACAGCATAGACAAAGCAGGAAATAGAGAGATGATGAAATGGAACGACGTATACGTTTATGAGTGAGGTAAAAAATGGACGATAGAATATTTAAAAGATCGCTAATAAGGTCTATTGCTTTGATGGCTGACATTTACCCGGAGCATCACATATATGAAGAGGGGGTAAATGATCAACGTATAAGGGCCATGATGCAGGCATATCTGGCAATCAAACCTTAAAGGCGTCAATTCCCAGGCGGGGATTGTAATATACTTACATTACAAAAAAAATCATCTGGCTTTATATATACCCTCGGCGTTTTTATACAATCCGGGGAGGAATAAAATGCATATATGCCCGTACTGTAGCAAAATAATGAGGCAATTTAACTTTGGACATAAGACATGCTGGGTTTGCCCGTATTGCGGGTACGAGGAAACCATGGAAAACAGCGAGTATTACAACTTCGAGTATCTTTATCTATCCTCGGTTGTATTCAGCTGACCGAAATGTTTATTCTATAAAAACATCAATTACATCTCCATCATTCAATGAAAATTCATCTCTCAAACTTTTGTTTGATATTATCTCCATTACGTTGTCATGCTGACTTTTTTCCGGCATAACCACGACCGCTTTTACCATTCCATTCAATATGCAGTTAAAGCATTTCACCTCCCCGAATTTTTCTCCATTTTTTTTGAAACCGGCGATTTCGATTCCCTTTTTTTCCTTCAATATCTGAAATTTTTCATAATCTTTTTCAATAACCAATAAATTTAGCGTTCCGGGGAAGGGTATAAATCCAAAGACTTTATGAAACTGTTCTGCATACTCGTCTTTAACAATATACAATCGACCTTCACCTTTACCAGATGCAACTTCCCCTCTTATCAACATTTCATATGGCATTACTACCCTTGAGTTTGGCAAAAATTTTCTTGCCCATATCAGTAAGTTCCAGCCTGCCGTCATCATCCTTTATTATACCATTTTTTTTCAGGTCTGATACAGCATTTTCTACCATCTTGGGAAAGAGATGCTGCTTTTTTGCTATCGTATTTATGGAATTCCCTCCAGATGCTATCTCCAAAAATACGGATTTGCGGAACTTGTTTGACAGGATGAAACCCTCTTCTTTATCCATTTTTCACCGATACATTAATTTGCTTTTGTTAGATAAACTTTTTCCATGATGCACATTCCGAAAATAGAATCGGCAGATGAATTGATCGACAGGGCATTCAGAAAAGCAAAAGAGATAAAAAACTTTAATAAAAAAAAGAAGGCGATACAAAAAATTCGAATGGTACAAAAAACCATTGATTCGTGCCTGAATAAATATGTCAAGGCATTTCCTAGTTTTGACAATCTGCACCCTTTTTACAATGAGCTGCTTGACGTTGCAGTTGGAATTGATGAGTTAAAAAAATCACTTGGGGCAATAGACTGGGCAAGGAAAAAATGCAATGATATTTCCAGGATAGAAATTAAAAAGATGAGAAGAAGCAAGGAGTATGATAAGATAGTCAAATCAGCGTACGGTAGAATCTCTTCAATTGTTTATCGTGTTAGTAAAAACCTGGAATTTTTGGAAGAAGCAAGAATAAAAATTCGCAATATACCATCCATCGAGATAGACAGTCCAACCGTTGTGATAGTAGGGTATCCAAATGTTGGGAAATCGTCTCTCCTCCGCCATCTCTCACTGGCAAAACCAAAAATCGCTCCATACCCTTTTACAACAACGGGACTTGTACTAGGCCATTTTTCGGTGGAGAAAAAATACATAGAACATAAAGTACAGGTAGTGGAAGCTCCCGGCCTCCTCGACCGCCCTTTATCTCCCAAAAACAGGGTGGAAAAACAGGCGATGGCAGCCATATATTATCTTGCAAATGTCATTGTATTCATGATTGATCCGACCCAGTATTGCGGTTATTCTATCAAGGAACAGGAAAATCTTTTAGCCAGTATGAAAAAGGACATATCTCTCCCAATAATTGTTGTAGAAAACAAATCAGATTTATGCAAATCGGACAGAAAATGCCTGAAAATATCGTGCAAATCTGGAGATGGAATATCCGAATTAAAAGAAGAAATAATAAAAAATCTGGAGTTATAATTTTTTTTATTCTTTTATTTCCTCAGGAGTAATTGGTGCAGCCTCTTCAGTTTCCTCAACATCCGCTGTCTGCTCATCCAAATGCTCTTCTTCATCCGCTTCATTCTCCGTAACTGCTTCTTCAGTTACCTCTTTAGTATTACCTTCTAATATCTCTTTACCTGCCTCCTCCTCGGCTTCTTCGCTTATCATTGCTTTGATCTTGGGGATTTCAAGAATTTTCGATTTGTAAATCTCAACCCTCTTTATGGGATAAATTTTTTTGGACAGCCTGTATGCTTCCCTGCCCAATTCACCATCAAGCATTAACTTTACAAACCCATCAAAATCTCTGGTGCCTGCTTCTTTTTCTGCCGTTTCCTTAAGTATTTCCCTTATCGCCTTTTTCTGGGATGACTGGATTCTCTTGGTCGCTAAAGCTGACGGACTAATTCTCACCCCTATTCCGTCCTTGGTTTTGATATCAAACACGCCATCTACTTTAGATTTGTGTTTTCTGCTCATTCTTTTGATATAGTCTGAAGTCAAAGAATGGCCGATGAATACAGTATTTGCCTCCAATCCTTTTGTCTCCACTATTTTAAATTTGAGCTTTATATGCGATTTTGCAAAATCATTTGTCAGTTCCTGGAGTGATATCTCAACATTCCTGTTAATTAATTTTTCCGGGTCATCGGCAACAGCCTCCGCTATTTTGGCTTTTCCAAACGTGTGAGGGGCCAGCACGCCATACCACTCCTTTTCTTTCTTTTTTCGTTTGGTTCTCTCCCTTGGCATCTGCCATGTAATAAAACTTCCTTATTTAAAGGAATTGGTGAATTGATTGTAAAAACAGGGCAAGCAAACAATTTTTAAAGCAATTTGCCATTCCGTCAGCCATGATAACAGGAAAAGAAGAAAGACCGAGAATTTTGACAGATTTGCCTGGCAGAGAAGGAAAAAAAATAATTGCTGAAGATGAGAAGTACCTTGCAACAACCACAAAGGCGTCTCCTGCTGTTGTTAAAGAGGCAAAAGGGATAGTGTTTGAAGATGTGGACGGCAACATATTCTTTGATTTTACTTCAGGTGTGGGTGTTGTTAATACAGGACATTGCCATCCCTCTGTGGTAAATGCAATAAATGAGCAGGCTAAAAAAGTGATTCATTTTGCCGGAACCGATTTTTATTATGACGTGCAGGTCAAACTTGCAAAGCGTCTATGCGAGATAACGCCCGGCAATTTTGAAAAGAGAGTTTATTACGGAAACAGCGGTGCCGAGGCCGTAGAAGCGGCGATAAAGCTTGCAAGATGGAGCACGAAGAAAAAATTTATGCTGGCTTTTATGGGGGCCTTTCATGGAAGAACCATGGGTGCACTTGGACTGACGGCAAGCAAAATTTTGCACAAGCAGAATTTCTTTCCATGGATGCCAGGCGTCGTCCATGCTCCCTATCCAAATCCATATAGAAACGTATTTGGTATAGACGGGTACGAAAATCCCGAGGAACTGGTGAATAGAGTTATAGGTTACATAGAAGAGATGTTCAGAAGATATGTACCTCCAGATGAAGTTGCGGCAATATTTGTGGAATCGTTGCAGGGAGAGGGAGGATATATCGTTCCGCCCCCGACCTTTTTGAAAGAATTGCGAAAACTGGCGGATAATTACGGCATAATCCTCGTTGACGACGAGATACAGGCTGGCTTTGGAAGAACGGGTAAAATGTTTGCCATCGAGCATTTCAATGTTGAACCTGATGTCGTAACCGTTGCAAAGGCGATGGGGTCGGGAATGCCAATAGGGGCAGCCGTTTTCAATGCCAGATACGACTTCAGGGTTAAAGGGGCACACTCGACAACATTTGGAGGGAATCTCGCTGCATGCGCATCTTCACTTGCCACAATAGATGTCATAGAAAAAGAAAAGCTTGTAGAAAATGCCGCAAGACAGGGAAAGATAATGCGTAAAAGATTGGATGAAATGAAAGAAAAATATGAAATAGTCGGCGATGCACGCGGTCTTGGGTTGATGCAGGCAACCGAAATAGTCAAAAGCAAAAAAGGCAAGGAAGCAGCACCGAAGATAAGAGACGAGATTGTAAACAGGGCGTTGAAAAAAGGTCTTCTCCTTCTTTCATGCGGTGAATCAACAATACGTTATATCCCACCGTTATGCATAACAACGAAACAGGTTGAGGCGGGTATGGACATCGTAGAGGAGTCAATAAAGGAGGTGAGGTAAGTATCTCTACTGCTGTAACTGCCTGAAGACTTTCTCGATCTCTTTCACATTTGCATCGGTCTTGAAACCGATTGGGGAAAAATGAGTTCTTGACGCAAAAAAATCCTTCTCCCTCAGCCTTCCTATAATATCCAAAAGTTTTGGCTGCACTATCTTAAGCCGCTTGCATATAGAGCTACCATCGTAATACATTGGAGGAGCATCAACCTCTTCCTTTATAATCTCCAGCAATTTTTTGTTTCTTTTATTTTCTGCTTTTTCCGCCATAAACTCAACAACATCTTTATCATTTAACGAACCAATCCACAGAGGACCAGCCCATTTCTCCCCCCTTTCATTGCAAAATTTCCTTGTTTTCCATCCATTATCTCTGCAAATCCAGCCTATTTTCTTCACCGCCTCGCCCCCTTTTCTAGCTCCTTTCTCCAGACGCAGATACACCCTGAAATAGTGGTCGTGGGAATACAAAAAAACTGGATATGCACCGTAACCCTTCATTGCGGCAGTCCTGACCAAAAAGCCTATGAGTATTCTCAGCCCGATTTCTTTCATGCCTTCGCCATGCATAGGAACCGCCCCATATCGCCTGATGCACGTGCTTTTATAAACCCCACAGAGAGTAGCTTTATCTGTGGCGGTAAATGCAGCAAAGCCCTTCCCTCTCATTCTTTCAAAAGCAGAGAGAGCAAAAGGCGCAGGAGAACCGTAGGGGTCGATATCTATGTAGTCATATTTATTACGGCAAAGCATCCTTATATCCCCATTCATTGCATTTATCTTCAAATTATTAATCTCGGCATTCTTCTTTATTATTTCATATGAAACGGGATTGATTTCATTTATGTGCATGTCTATTCCTTCAACTTCATTTGCTATCCTTATGCCCCTGACACCAGTCGCTCCAAGTCCATCTAAAAATTTTTTGCATCCGTTTTTTACTGCGTACCAGCAGAATAGAACGCATAAGTCACGGTCCAGCTTCATCGCCGGATTATAAAATTTATCTCTTTTGATTCCAGGACCTTTATCTTTAACCTTTCCATACAATAAAATTTTTGTTTTGCCCTCCTTACCTATCATCTAAATCCTTCTTTCAGAATTCTGTCTATCTTATATGGCAATATATTCCTATTGACAGGGGTTAGTTCTAATATGCGGACGTTATCCATATTTCTTATGTCCTGCAATAGCGAATCCCTTGATTTTTTGTGGAGTGTAAGGAGCAGAGGCTTATCAGAGTCCAAAGCTCTGCGAACCGCCTCCCTGAATTTTTTGCTTTCCAGTTCCATTTTTCCAACTTCATCTATAATTATGATATCAACATTTTCATCATCTATCGCATTCTGTATGGCCGGTATGCCGATCTTTTCAAGCACTTTCAGATCTATCCTATATTTGCCCACGCGGTAAATTGTATCTAGGTCAACATGAGCAAAAATTCCTTCTTTTTTTGTAAGCCAGTCTATAACCTTAAATCCAACTCTTTCCCCTTTCCGCTCAATACTTTCCGTTATCATTCCCCCGAACACAAACTCATTTTCCAACCTTCTTATAACATTTATGAGGCCTTCCGTTTTGCCCACTCTTGGCGCACCTGTTATCCCTATTTTTGGTGTAAGTACCATTCTCAGTATGAATGCAATCCCGCTTTAAAAACATTGTTTAGCCATAATTATCTTGACTTTGTCAGATTTATTTTTTTGAAATAACCCTCAATTTTTCGTAACTTTTTTCTTCACTCAGTATCTCTCTCGATAATATTGAGGGGATGCAAAATGAAATTTACGCTATCAGTTGAGGATTTACATGGAACGGTCGATAGGCTAAAGTATGTGCACGGGATATATGTTCATCGGTTTGTGACTAGAACTCGGAGTGTTGCTAAACAGTCCTTTCAGTATCTTCAGGGGAAGCTATTGGAAAAGGGGAAAGGTAATATGTGCAGTTATGCTAAGGATGTTCCAGATTGCAATAATCAGTCTCTGCAGCATTTTATCTCTTCTTCACCCTGAGATCATAGACCCGTGATTGACGATATCCAGAAGGATGTAACCCGGTTTATTGGGGATGAGAGGAATGGTGCTTTGCAGGTGGATGAATGTGGCTTTCCCAAGCAGGGAGAGCATTCAGTTGGTGTAAAACGTCAGCATTGTGG
>JAYEJS010000085.1 GCA_034660695.1 Candidatus Thermoplasmatota archaeon
CTTTCACCTGCAAGCTTGTATCAGCTTAGCTGGGCACACTAGCTACCGCTACTTATAGTATTCATTCTTTCAGATCTCCTGTCGTGCCGTTGAGGGGCAGACCTTATGGTCTGCCACACGCGACAGAACACAATAGTTAGTAAGCTAAAAAAGGTAGGGCGGCCTCTCATCTGCGGGTCTTACGCTACGCTACAGACCACGCAGTATTCCCGGCCTAACTGGATAAAACATCATTATTTTTGGTTTGTGTGGGTAACGGCAAACATTAAAGTTATTTCCATTTACTGAATGCGTTCAATTCCTTCCTCTTCAAAAATTTTTTTGAATCGCCATCCTTTTTTTCCGTGGAAGTATACGAACTTTACACCTGGCGTAGCATCGATGGTTTTGAGTATCATTTCCCTGTCAATATTATTAATCTGATAGTCAGGTATCATGTGTCCAAACGAAACGTTACTTTTTATGGCAAGGTCGGTAAAGCGAGGCGCGTAATGCCCGCCCCCCACTCCTATGGTTGAGTAGCCTTCACTAAATCTCAATGAATCCAAGACTTGTGCTATTTTTCTGCATGCTTCAATGTCATTCCATTCCTTTTCTGTGCTTCCGGCTTCTATAAAAAAGGCGGGGGTGGAGAGATACGGACCATGATGGGTAACTTCGTAGCAGACATCATAATCTGTTCCTTTGGCTTTTTCATGCAGGAGTTGTAAAGCATCTTGCATCAGTGACGGGGCTGAGGGAACCATTTCCCCGTTCTTCCCGCCAAATTCTGCTTTGCCGAAATTTCCTATAGGATGGACGGATAACGTTTTTCTGCCCGATTCCGATTTATGGCATGAGGCAAATATGACTGCATTTAACGGATGAACCCATTTCTTTATCTCTCTGTCAATGTTGTCGTGATAGAGGTGCATGTCGTCGATGAAAAATACGAGCATGCCTCCTTTCCTGTAAACATTTTTTTCCATCTCCGTCCATTCGTGGAGTGAAAGCAACTCTTTTCCTATACAAACACTTGCATTATCCATTCTCGAGATAACTATGGCAATCACAAAACCTTATTTATCACGCCATATTTATGCCTTGATGCCACATAACCGTACAAAGGAAGAGCTGGCCCATTTCATAAAAAAGTTAGAGCAGCAAGCTCTCGAAACAGCCGAGGATAGGCACCCCATCTACATCAAGGCTGGCCTTAAAGATGCCGAATTAATTCTGGATGTCGGCTGCGGTTCAGGCGCCGTAACAAAAGACCTGGCAGCCCATACGAACGGTACAGTCATAGCCCTCGACGGCTCGCTGGATATGGTGAGCACCGCCAGAAAAATACTGGCCGATACAGAAAACGTTCAGCTATGCACAGGAGATGCTCACAGTCTGCCTTTCAAAAAAAATTCGTTCGATATCGCAATATGCAATCTTGTTTTGATGTGGTCTAAAGGCCCACAAAAGGTGGTCAACGAAATGGCAAGAGTGGTAAAGCCCGGCGGGAAGGTTGTCGCTTCTCTCGAGCCAGACTTTGGCGGCAAAATTCACTGGCCCGAAAACAATAGGGTTGACCCGATATTTGCCGGAGAAGCAATAAAAAGAAGAGGGGGCGATCCGCACATAGGAAGAAAACTCAGGATGCTATTTGTAGAGGCGGGACTGAGGACGGAGGTGGGAATAGGCAATCAGAGAATATGGAGCTGCAAGGAAGACGGGGCATCTTATAGGCGTTCAAGAGATTTCTACTGGAATGTCTTAAGGAAGGCGGGGATGAATGATAATGAAATAAAGAAATGGGAGGATGAATATCTGGAATCCTTGAACAAAGGAATCCAGCTCAATTTTTTTCCACAATTTTATGCAATAGGAATTAAATCGAAGTAGGAAGGAATTAGAGATTGAATATCCGTACTTCCTGCTCATTGCCAGCATTGTCATATGCAATAGCTTTAGTTGTATGATCAAAGAATGCTGGTTCATCCCAGAATCTTAAACAATTTGCTTTTTACTTATTTCAATATGCTCAACCTTTTCAAATCTTTTTCATTCCACTTTGCCTGTTCTTCTATCATAATTTTTAGTAATTTTATGGGAAATGTTTGTCCTCCTTTATGAAAAGAAACTGTCACTCTTCTCCTATCTGGATGCCGAAAAATTTTGTGACTACCAGATTGTCTAACTAAGGAAAAACCATCTTTTTTTAATGCCAAAACAAGTTTTCTGGCTGTTAAACTTCTTAGCTTAGAATAGTCTATAGCCATTTAAACTATCACAGAAATCAAAGGCTTTGAAGATATTATCACTCCTTTCTTTTTCAAATCTTTTTCTAATGGCTCAAGTTCTTTACATTCTGCCATATCTTCCAGTACCAATCTAATTACTTCCTCTAAATTTTTGAGAGCTTCTTCTTTTGTTCTTCCCCAACTAGCCCCTCCTTTGTCCTTCAATTCTGGAACGTAAGATACCCACTTGCCTTCGTCTTTCTCAACTATTGCCTTGAAAGTATATGTCTTCATAATGTTTAAATCTGACTATAATATATTTAGCTTTCTACAAAAGCTTGGATATGAGAGGGCTAGGGAGCATTGGGAATTGCCATACGGTTTCACCATAACGCTTACTCTGTAGATATACAGTGTTCATGCAATTGCAGAGATCATAGCAAGATCTTCGGGAGGCGTGACCAAGCCTGATGAAATACTCTCCCTATCTCTCCAGTATGCTTGACAAAAAAGAAAAAGAAGAGAAAGAGAGAGATTTTTCTGTCGTTCACCGTTTACATCAATAATCTATGGAGACGTTACATCAGTTATCTGGACCCACCGAGGAATGATTAAGTAGGATCTTAATTCGAAGGGTTCCAACGTAGTAGTGTACTGGTTGGAAAAAATTATCGGGATGAAGGTTCCGTCAACTAGGTCAAAGAGAAGAACAAATGGGAAACTGAAAGTAACTGTTACGGATAGTAAATCAGGTTTTTTATTTACAATATAGAAATAGTGCCATCCTATTGTTTTTTCTCTTACTTGGAAATCATCTGTATCCTCAACAATTTCAAAGCTTTTTGCTGGCAAAGCGCGATATGCTTTTGCAAATTTTTGTATCTGCTCTTCATGCCCAACTGTTCCAATAGTAAGCCCACCATTTCCAATCTGAATAGGGTCAAGGTGGATCATCACCAGCATGTAATTCTCCATGAAGTATTTATGTCCAGGTGCAATTGCTCCTGCATGCCAATTCCTTTCTAGATTAGATGCCCAAGAGCAAGGGAGAGGCATGCTATTTGTCTTCACCTTTCTTTCAAAGTAGCCATTGTATATGGCAGCAGCTTGGTTTGGTGGAGATTTTATGAAGGGTTTATAACAGCTATCATAATCAAGCACAAATTTTCGAGAAGGCCATGCATTGGTGGGAGGCTCATCACCAGTTAATCGTTCTCTATAACCAGTGAAACGTACAACTCTCTCAGTTCTAATTCCATCATTTTGAGCCTTCAATTGAGTTAAGTCTAACCCAATTTCTTCATAACTGTCATATACAAATTGCGGGCGATTAGGGCTGCTGTACCAATCATCAATATCGGGAGAATGCCAGCAGGAAACAATCAGCTTTAAATCAGGTCTTCCCTGTTGCTGTATCCTAGTGTTAATATCGCCTAACAGGTTATTTATGTACACACCTTGCTCCATTAAACGTTTATTCATGGTATCACTCCAAATGTTCAAGGAAATACCCTTAAATGCTGGATAATCTCCATATTGTTCGAGTATGTCGTCGGTTATGTTAAGCATTTTCTCTTTTATGAGATCGACGGTATAGCCTGTATCGGCCTCCTCTAGCACATCTAAGGAAGGTATACTTGTTATCGTGAATGATGGAATCACATTCACATCATTCACCTCAGCCACTTTAAGCAAAAGTTCAAACCAGTCAGCGGGCCAAGGATGACTACGTACAGGAAACCATAAGTTGTAAATATTACGTTCCGCTCTAGATGGATAGTGTGGGGGAGCATACTGCCAGATATTATAAATGAGGAGGTTTTGTCCTGTGAAATGAAGATAGTCCATAGCGTTTAGCGTGGCCTTATAGTACTCTTGAAGGCTTTCATTGAATGCACAGAAGCTATCGGGAAATTCGGTCTGTTCCCACCATAGACCTAGCATTCTACTTCCATCTGGTGGCGTGATTACTTCAGTTTTAGGGAACCATCCTGTTTGCTCATCCCCTTCAATTTCATATACAGATATGTTCCTAACCGCTGCTCCTGCTCCAACTGGACCAGCCAGCCAATTTACAAACGTGATCATATATTCATCATCACGAGGCCAGAAGTATATCGTATGCTGCTTAAACTCATTTGTGTTAGGATATTCATCACCTGTGAAAACGCCGGTCTGAATTTGGTAGAATGCTTGGGGAGATCGTCTACCTGGTTCGCTATGTGGACTTTTTGAAGAGAGGTCTATACCCATTATCCTCGTTTCATCATCTGGATAAGTTACCACAACTAAGTGAGGATTGCTCTCATTTTGGATCTCGAATTTATAAGCAAATCGACTAAATAGGCCCTTCCAATAGACTTTCACGGCGACCCAGTCTAAATAAATTTTCCCAGGCCATACGCTGGCGTTTATCTTAACCTTGAAACTCTCGTTGGATAATTGCTGGCGATCCCAATCATGACCCCAGTTCACCCATCGTCCGCCTAAGTAATGAGTGGCCCAACTGGTATCCACACGAGCCATACGCTCTTCTGTCCAATCAGCTCCTCCATTCCAAGACAGACTAACTTTAAGGTAGCCATCATTGGTGGTACAATTGGCATCAAGTCTAATTCTGATACCAGAAATAACAGCTCCATCGGGTATAAGATCGGTAGGTATGCTAAAGTTCCTGTATATTTCCGCATGTCTATCTTCAGCTACCGCATAGTAATCATCATCATAATAAGCGTTCTCAGGCGACTTGAACCCCCAATTGGTAACATTTTCGTGGCCTGTCGGGCCACGATAAGGTGTGGAAGCTTCAGTAGCACCACTAAGTCCGGATTGCCTGTATTGATTGTTAGGTGTTGTTGTTTCATCTGTAGTCTCGCAATACTCGACTGTTCCGCTTTGTGGTCCGCTATAGGTATTAGTTGCACAATCTATTGATAAAATCAGACTTTTATTCAAAGTATCTGGGTGTGGCCTTGGATTTCCATCGATGACGAACAGCTTTATGGTTCTGTTATACCTTTCTTCAGGTGCACCATCAGGTATAAAGTAGCAATTCAGATCATATTCTCCAACCTCTTGAGCTGTGAATTTGACCATTAAGGTAGCTGTTTCACCTTCATCGAGGTCTACTACCATACTACTTGGTGTTAGATCGTCAACTTGGCACTTGAATGTACCATCAATCTTTGATGGGATAAACCCTTTACGTATATTAGTTATATTTACGTATAATTCAATTGGTATTTGCTCTTTACCGTAAATCTTGAAGATCGTCTCTTTTGCATAATATTCAACGGGGAATAAAGCCATGTAGTTTCTCTGAATCTCCTCTTCAGTCAGTGGCACATCATATATCTTCAGTTCATCGATATCGGCATATGACTTGTCCCAACCTCGACGACCTACGTAAAACTTTTCGCCTTGCTGTGCAGGAGAACAGAAAAATTTGCTTCCCAAGGGCTTATAGTAACCGTCGATATATGCTTTTAATATGCAATAAGGCCCATCCGTCTCAGGTGGTAAAATTTGCCATGTGAAAGCAATTTGATGCCACTCTCCTACCCAACCACGAGTAAGCGTAAAATCTCTGGTAGCTCCTTTAAATCTAAAGGATATTTGACCTGGATACCCATCGACATAGCGGTGCTGTCTGATGTGAATCTTATTTCCATCTTCTTCATAAAAGTAAGTACCGTCATCTATTCGCTCCTTTAGCCTTATCCAAAATTCGATTGTGCCTTGTTCTGGAATGAGATTATTTAATTCTCTATAAGAAAGAACGTAATTCGCTATGTCTGCAGGTTTCGAAAGAGCCTGTCCTCTTATTCCATCCGTGAACTCATAATCTTGCCAGTTTATATGGTCGTGGGGGATCGGATCTCCTCCAGCAATTGTGGCATTGACATTCCCATCAAAAGGAACGTAGAATATAGGAGTAGGAGGTTGGATCGCCTGCTTAGTATTTATACTTGCTATTTCTTTCTCTTTCACAAATATCGCATTCGCTGGTAGCAAGAAAAGCATTGCTACCAAAATGCAAAACATTCCTTTCGAAGCTGTTTTCCTATTCATTCTTTTTTTCACCTCCTCCGTCTGTTTTTATTTACCGATAGCACCGACGGCGTGCTATTATTTTTTTCATGATTTTTGCCTCCAAATATATAATGCAATTTTATTTTAAAATTTTCGGTAGGGCTTTATAACAGCTATTCAAACAAAACCCAAAACACGCTGTTGCCCTAACAATTATCCAAAATTCGGGGCTTTTACCGCTCTTCACTTCATTATTCTCCTATCTCCAGTCCCGTCCAGAATGTGAGACCTGATTGCTCAATAACCCACAAATTCGTCCAGAATTCGAGACCCTCTTTGAGTCCAGAATCCGAGGCTTTTTGGGGCTTTTTATGCCTTCTTCATTTTGACTTTACCCTCAGAATGACTTAAGTCATAGCGATAATCTACTGCTTGCAGCGGAGAACTTCATTTCTATCAGCTCGGTGAGATAAAGACAAAAAAGAAGAAGATAGGAGAAGATGGGCACATGGGCTGTGTATATCCCAGGTATTGAGGCGTGTGCTATTGAATATGCCCGAATATGCCTGGAAATCTCTCTCTTCCAAACGTTGACACAAACCATCCGTCGAGCCTTTCAAGTAATGTCCATATGTTTACCGAAAATGATTTCGGCATTGAAACCTGAAGCTGTGCCCAACTGCTGTTTAGACTGTTTTCTGCCCTTACAGAGATAGTGTAAGTTCCTTGTTCATTCCAGACGTGTGAAATATTTGCTCTCTCTCCCGAATCATAATATCCAGTAACCTCTTCCGTGCCATCACCCCACTTAATGTGGAACCTGACCTGATCTTTGTTGAGGTCGGCCGATGTTAGATTATACGTATATGCAACTCCGGCTTTTCCATTTGCGGGTCCACTAATTGTGGGCGTTTCTGGCGGTTTGTCAACCACTAAAACAGTATAAGATTCGGACCAATTGCTTTCTTTTCCATATTCATCAGCAGCTTTAACCCTGACGTAATGATTTCCCGGAGGGAAAAAGATATGTGACAGAGATATTTGCTTACCGCTGCATTCCAAAGATGTCCATTCTTCGGGAGTGCTATCATCCCAATCAAAACAATATCTTACCTTGTTTCCATCAGGATCGTAAGTTCTGGTATAATAGTTGTATGTAACGCCGGGTTGTAAATAGTTTTCACCCGAAGGTTTTTCAGGAGTATCGGGAGGAAGGTTCTCTCTACCGTATGTTTTAAAACAAAAATCACCTTCCGGGTCATCAATAATACGCCAATATTCATGTATATCGTCATAGTGATAGCTCTGTCCCTCTGGGTATGGATCGCCCGAGCCAAACCCCCAATAATAGGCATTATCAAGTGTGCCACCGTGCCAGCCATCCCAGACAATATAATATGTTTCTCCTGGAGTAACATGTATATCCTCAAAATCAAACTCAATCCAAGTGTAGCTGTCGGGCGGGAAGTCCCGATCCAGACCAACGCTGACCAGGTTTCCCCCGTCATAGGCATCACGTATTGCAATCTCCAAGCCCGGAATAACAGGATCGCTTCTGTTTATCAAAAGCTCTACCCTTGTAAGCATATCTTTTGTAGGAACAAATCCTTGTGCGAACTCATCCTCAAATAAACAAGCAAGCCCGCCATCTCGCTGTGTCTGCTGCTGGTCAAGAATACCACCGTCGTTTTGCTGAACCATGGTGCTATCTGTATAAGAGAAATACAGCGGGATAGAACCCACCAGAACAATAATACCCACTAACAGTATGCTCGCACATCTTCTATCTTTCTTTGACCAATTTTCCTTCATTTTTTACCTCCAAATATCT
>JAYEJS010000086.1 GCA_034660695.1 Candidatus Thermoplasmatota archaeon
ATGGTATATATGCGGAATGGAAAATGATGAAGAAGGATGTCATCGATTTTTATCCAGATGTTTATGTTGGAAGGCTTGCATGCAGGAATAGTTTTGAAGTAAAGAAAATGGTTGAGAAAATAATAACGTATGAAACAACCACGTATGGACAGGAATGGTTCAAAAAGTTTGTCGGCATAGCCGGTGACACATTCGCATATCCAGACGATCCATATTATGAAGGAGAACTTGGAGTGTCAGTGACAGTGGGATATCTTGAAGACAATGGATTTGATATTACAACGCTTTTTACTTCTGATGGTACACTGGGTACACTAACGGGTGCAAACGATATAATCGATGCCATCAGCCAGGGATGCGGCTTCTTAAATTTTGAAGGCCATGGCAATCCGATGAGCTGGGCGAATCATCCTCCGCATGATGGGGATACATGGATTGGCATAGATGTGACACAATTTAATAAATTCTCAAATGAGGATATGTATCCTATTTGTATGGTCGGCGGATGCCACAACAGCCAGTTCAATGTAAGCCTGCTGAACCTCATGAAATTCAAGGAAATTAAAAATATCTATTACAAATCCGAGTGGTCTCCAGAATCTTGGAGCTGGTGGATGGCTAGGAAAATAGATGGAGGAGCAATAGCAACCATTGGGAGCACGGGGCTTGGATACGGAACGATAGGCGATGATGATAAAGATGGCATACCCGACTGCATACAATATCTTGGGGGATTTATAGACAGCGAGTTTTTCAGAGTTTATACAGATGGTACTGATATTCTCGGAGAAACGCATGGAACAGCAATAACAAATTATATAGCAAAATTCCCACCGATGAAAGATAAGATAGATGCCAAGACGGTAGAAGAGTGGTCATTACTTGGAGATCCTTCATTAAAGATAGGCGGCTATCCGAGCTAAACTTTCCCTCCCTCTTTTTATTTATTTTTTTGTTAAAATTTCGATGCCATTTTTTTTCACAAGTACATCATCTTCTATTCTTATACCCCACCTGTCTTTTAAGTAAATGCCCGGCTCAATGGTCAATACCGTTCCTTCTCTAAGTAATGTTTCATTTTTCCTGTGCATTGAAAAACCATCGTGCACTTCAAGACCCAACGAATGACCAACTGAATGTATCATCCTGCCCCGTCCTTTTTTCACAAACAGTTCATCAACCGCGTTATGAACATCTCCGGCTTTAATTCCTTCTTCAATCATATCGAATGCCATTTCCTGCCCTTCTCTCACCAGCTCATATGCCTTTTTCTGTTCGCTATTTTCCGAAATAAACGTTCTGGTCATATCAGAACAATATCTTTTATATCGTGCCCCGAAGTCGATAAGTGCAGGAAATTCAAATTTTTTTCTACCAGTAGAATAATGGGGCAGTGAAGAATTTTTGCCAAATGCAACAATGGTATCAAATGACGGCGCAGCCCCTTCTTTTTCCATCTGATAATTTATTTCTGCAAGAACGTCGCATTCCTTGACGTTATCCTCCAAATACGACGAAATTTTATGCGAAACATTTGCCGCTATTGTACAGGCCTTTTTTATTGTTTCTATTTCTGCATTATCTTTTACCATCCTCGCCTTGCGTATGGCATGCTCAACATCAAAAAAATTGGCTTCGGGAAACAACCGCCCGAGTTTTATAAAATTCGCATATGAAATTGATTTGCCATTTATCCCTATTCTTTTCCCATTTATCTTTTCTTTCAACAATCCCATTTTTTCCTGGCCGGTGGAAAATGTGCTCACATTTTTTTCTGCGGCGTGCTTTTCAAGTTCGGGGCATATCACTTCCACTTTTCCGTCAGGATACAATACAGCAGCAGAATTCTCAAACAGTCCATTCTCAAATCCTGTTACATAAAAAAAAGTCATATCTATCTGTGGATATGCTCCATTTATTATGAGTATTGCATCCGCTTCATTTATGCCCCCAAATATTTTTTTTACTCTTTCAATCATTTTCTCCCTTCATGTCAGCTATTACATCGCTTATTTTTCCTATCTCGGCTGGAGAAATCTCTTCGACCCTGCTATCTTTGTAAGGAATATCATCTATTTCATCCAGGTTGACAAGTTTTTCCACAAGCAATGCATTTTTTATCTTTTTTCTCCTGTGAGAAAACAATACTCGGGTTAAGTCATAAAAAATCTCTTCATTTTTTACCACAAATTTTGGCTTTCTTGGGATAACTTTAACTATACAGGAGTAAACCTTGGGTTCGGGGCGAAAAGCCGATGGGGGCACCACTTCCAGCATTTCCCAGTCGGCAGCATAGGAAGCCATAACAGAAAGGCGGGAATAATCTTCACTGCCAGGTTTTGCCACCAGGCGATCTGCAAACTCTTTCTGGTACATCAATATGCCAAGCTCAAAATCCTTTTTGAGGAGTTTAAAGGTTATGGGAGATGATATCTGATACGGCAGATTAGACACTACTTTATTGAATTCCAGACTATCAAAATCAATGTTCAGGGCATCACCACATATTACCTCTGCATTTGGTATGCCTCTCAGTGAACTTGCCAATCTAGCATCAATTTCTATTGCTATTACTTTTCCTGCATTTCTTGCAATTCTTTTCGTCAGCACCCCATATCCTGGACCAATCTCCAGTATGGTATCTTTATTTGAAAGAGAGGCATAACCAACCTGTCTCTCTGCAATTCTGTTATCTATTAAAAAGTGTTGCCCTCTCATTTTATTTTTTTTAGAGGTGCCCTAGTAAAAAGCCTGTATTTCTGGCCTGGATCCATTAATTCCTCTTCTATCCTTCTAGCAATAAGTTTTTCTGGATGGGTGAGGTGCTTCACCCTCGCTGAAATATTATCAAAACCTTTAAAAGGCTCTTTTTTCCTTCCTTCTACTATCTCATACATTGTCTTTTTGCCAAGCCCTGGAAGGAGTTCAAGGGCGTGATACCTCGTTGATATTGGTGGACATTCATTGTAGAATGTTACAAATTTTTTTTCGTTATTTTTTACGATATCTAGGATAACATACGGCAGCTCCCCATGAGCCGCGGCGGTCAACTCCCCATAATTTACCCGCCCCTTAACCTTTGCTATCTTCTTCCTTTTTTCTTTATCCTTTCCCACATAAACTCTCTCGCCTATTGCAAGTGAAACATTCCGTTTAGGCAGTAACTCCAATAATGTAAATTGATCTTCTCCGATACCATATGCTATAGATTCCTTCCGGTAGCCTAGCTTTCCCATCGATAGGTAATCTAAAATATAGACATAATCCTCCATATTTACCTCAGAGATACTCTCCAATTATCTCCAAAATCTTTTTTATCTCTTCCTTTGAGGGAACAAAAGTTTCTTTTGAGAAAATCGCCATGACATCTTCCTCATCCGTTGGCAGGAGATCTGCAATCTTATATGCCTGGTTTTTATTTATTTTTTCCACGCCCGTAAGTTTTTTAATCAATTCTTTTGTTTTACCTGCCGACAACTTTACTACTTTTTCGCTGTACTCCAGAGCTATTTTTTGTTCCCTTGTAAGCTCTTCTCTTTCCTTTCCTAGCTTGGCGAGCATATCTTTTACTTCCGCCAAAGAAACAACCTTCATTTTACACCTTTTTCATATGCTCAGGCCTTACAATTATGTTTTTTATCATATTTCCGTTTTTTATCTTTACTATATATGAATCCCCCCTCTTTTCTTCAATATCGCCTGTCTTCCCGTGATACCTGCGATGTGGTATGCCTTTATGTATTGACGGGTCTATAACTATGGAAACCTTCTCACCTTTTTCAAATTCCTGCAATGCCCTTGTAATGGGACTGAGCCCTCTTTCTCTTGGCTTTTTTCTAAGTATTTGCCGAGTTTTGCTTCTGGCTCCTCTCGATCTTCTCACCATCTTTATCACCAATACCTATTACATCCAATTTTTTTACGTTTATAGGACAACCTGCCAGCTCGCTCAATGACGGTTCTGTCCTGCCGCCATCTCCCGTTACCATTTCCTTTATATACGTACCTGATTCTGCCGTTACCGTCAACGTTATTTCATCCATTTTTTCTTCCTCTACCATTATATCCAATATTTTCCTTTTTCTTATCTTATCTGCTCTCCTATGGGCTACCCGGGATGGTGTCCTCTGATTTATATAGCAACCCCTTAATGCATTAACTGCTTCATTAACCTTTCCCTTTTCATTGAAGCTTGCTACAACACGGTATGTCTTGCTCAATTTTAAAGATTTTATTTCTTCTATTTCTTTCTTATCGGCGAAACGGAGTTGCGATACTTCAACTTTTTTCTTTCCAAAGCTGTTTATCTCCTTCTCAAGCATTGATAAATCAAGATTTCTTTTTTTTGGCTTCCTGACTTCAAGAATGAAAGGGCGGCCGTTTCCCAACATAAGCACGTCTATATCTTCCCTTCCTGCGCCGTGAAAATATTCCTCTTTCCCATCCGCCAGTTCAACAACCCTTTTTGCGATAATTTCCTCGACGCTTTCTTCATACATCTTTCCAGTTCCATGGCAGTAGTCACATCCAACGCCCTTACACTTCCTGCACGGCCATCTTGTCTGGGGTATACCTCTTATTAATTTCCTATACCGTCCATAGATGTAAATGGGCCTTATGTCTAATTCAACCTCATCATACTGGGTGTTTATTATTGCCGTTATATGGGAACGTATAAAATCCGCTTCTTTACCAGTATCAAGAGCGACAAGTTTTCCCACTTCCCTGTTTATCTCCTGTTTTATTGGCTCTCCGTAACCTGTTATCGCCGAGAGTTCTCCCTCTTTCACCAGAATTTCCTCATCCACCCGGCTCCCTACCAGAAATGTATCACATTCATAATTCCTCAGAGCATATACAACCAGTTTACTGAATTTTTTTATTTCCCCCATAAGCCCATTACAAAGCCAGCATTCTTTGGGTTCCACCGCTTCCAATCCCAGAGATTGCCTTATCCTTGCTCCCCTTTCCACGTTTTTTATTCCACATTCCACATTTGCAAATTGTCTTCCCAAGCAAGAATCGCAGAGGGAATAGGAAGAAAGCTTCCTTGCCCTGTTTATGACTTCCTCACTGCCTAACTTTACTTCGTCCATTGCACGCCAAATGGAGCGGTAGATTAAAAGAATTTGGTTATATTGTTATGCCTGTTCCTGCAATACGGGCAGATTTTTGCATCGAAAGGAATGGTTCTACCGCAGCTTGGACACATCCTACCTTTTTTCTCCTAGCCTGCCTTCTTTTCATAAAATGACGGTTCAGGCGGCCTAACTATGAGCCATATAATCAAACCAATGTATGGAAATAACAGTTCGATGATAAGCCATAACGCCCCATTTTCTTTCCTCACCTCCATATCCTTATACATCCATACAGCTATGGCAATCGATATTATGAATAGCATTATAGAGACAATACATTGTATTTTAGCGAGGATATCAACTCGCAGATAACTCTCTATTTAAATTCATGGGAATAATTTGTATTTGTACCAGAGTCAGAAAACTGTAGAAATAAATAGATATGTTTTTATACAAGAATTTAGTTAATAAATGGAACTTAATAAGGAGGGATAAATATGGGAAAATTAAGTAATGCAAAGGTTTTTGGAGGAATAGGGGCAATTCTTATGCTGGTTGGGGGGTTTATTCCATTTGCTCAGATGATACTGCCTATAATAGGACTGGTGCTTTTATTTGTGGCAGTAAAATATATTGCTGATGAAACAAAAGATGGAATTATATTCCGTAACTATCTGCTCTATTTTGTCTGCACCATTATTGCATTCATTGCATTAATAGCTGGATTGATAATTACAATTGGTGGCATAGGAATTATGTCAGAGTTAAAAGGAGAATTATCTGATATGGATGCTATTCTCTCGTTCCTAGGAGGTATTATGGCTTCTTTCATTGTGTTCTGGATATTACTCATTATAGGTACAGTCTATCTGAGAAAAAGTTACAACAATATAGCAAAACATACCAAGGTGAGTCTATTCAGAACAACGGGAACGGTTTACTTCATAGGTGCTATTACCCTCATTATATTCATAGGTGCCTTGATTTTACTGATAGCAAAAATACTGGAAATTGTGGCATTCTTCTCTTTGCCGGACAATCTACCGGCACCAAAAGAGACAATAGAAAGCGAAATAATATCGTAGGCCAGAGTTAAAACATCATGATACATACATTGATTTTGATTGTGACTCAGGCCAGCAAATGCTTCGACTATCTCTCTCGTTTCCTCACAAAACCTGCATTCATGCTCCTGAGTGAACATCACCAGTTTGGCATTCCCCGTGAGTTTTTCTTCAAATTATTTCCTCAAATACTCTTTGTCCCCACTACTTATCAGAGCCATACGCGGATAATTGCAGTTCATATATCAAACTTGGTGCGGCACAGACAAGGAATGAAAAGATAAAAATTTAAAGGAGAATGCCATTTTACATTATGCAGGCAGTAATACTGGCAGGCGGTTACGGTACACGGCTTGCCCCTCTTACTTATACGAGAGCAAAGCCGATGTTGCCCATCCTCAACAAACCTATGGTTCGTCACCTCATGGATTCCTTACCACAGGAAACGGAAATAATCCTTGCCACGAATTATAAAACCGAGCAGATAAAAAAATATTTTAAAGAGCAGAATAGAGAAATAATAATAAATAGAGAGCCGGAGCCTCTCGGAACTGGTGGTGCCACTAAATATGCAGAGGATTACATAAACGGAACTTTCATGGTTCTCAATGGTGACATCATATCTTCACTTAACATAAGGAAGTTTATCCGGTTCCATAAAAAAAATAAGGCGATGGCAACCATATCCCTCTGGCCGGTCAAAAATGTGTGGGAATTTGGGGTTGTGGCTTTAAAACCCGATGGCAGAATAACAAAGTTCGTGGAAAAGCCCAGCAGGAAGGAGGCGCCCTCCAACCTTATCAACGCAGGAGCGTACTGTCTCGAGCCGGAGATTCTTGATTATATAGAACAGGGCAGGATGGTTTCAATGGAGAAAGAAATATTCCCGAAAATAATAAAGGAAGGGAAGCGTTTTTACGGCCATACTTTCGACGGTTTCTGGATAGATGTGGGCCGTCCCGCCAGTTATATAGAAGCCAACAAAATACTTTTGAAAAGGAATGGAATAAGCTACATTACAGGGAAAAATTGCATTGTAAAGGGAAAATTAGAAGATAGTTGCATTGGGAATGGGACTGAAGTTGGGACTGAATCAAAAATAAATTCATCTGTTATATACGAAAATTCCACAATTGGGCCAAATGCGTTCATAGATAATTGTATAATAGGTTCTGACTGCAGTGTGGGCAGCAATACGTTATTAAGAAACGTGATTGTCGGAGACGGAGAAAAAATAGAAGAAAAGAAAAAATTGGAGAATATGTCTGTATGGAATAAGCCTGTGCCGGAAGGCTATCCGGACAGGCAGATAGGAAATGCATTAAAGGACGGCTAATAGAAGTGCTTTTCGTTTAAAACTACTTTTTTTACTTCAGCGTCCTTTTGTTATTCATCATTTCCATTATTTTCTCTCTCAAGCCATCCTTGCAAACCTCAGCCACACTTTTATACCCAAGCTCAGGATTTTCCTTTATGATTTTTTTCACAAGGTCATGCAATTCTGTCGGCAATGAAACGGTTGTATATCCTTCCATATTTTTTGTTATACAAAATTGATATATAAAATGTTGTTCTAGCAGAACAATTTTGTTCTCACAGGACAACAAAACCCAGTCTTGTAAAGTTTGTAAAAAGTAATTTTAATCTATATATATATCATAAATTTGTTATTAGTAAAAGTTAAATATTTATTTTGCATTTATTATATGACGGCTCTGGCGGAATGATAAAGGAACCTCACCGGAGGAGGCAAAAAAAGAGATGATGAAAGGAAGATGGAAAATATTGATCGCAATAGCGATTGTAGGGGTGTTAGCTATGCCAATGATGTCAGTGAAAGCAGCGGTTAATCCCCGATATCATGGAGATATTGTTTTTGCCGAGTGTAAAG
>JAYEJS010000087.1 GCA_034660695.1 Candidatus Thermoplasmatota archaeon
ATTGATTCTGCTGTGGTGCCTGTATTTTCTGATACTGCTATCTGAGTTGCCTCGTAATCCACAAGCTCAACGTCAAAATTGGATTCGGGCGTTATCTTTATGCTTATTTTCTGTCCCTCGCATGCCGAGAAGTAATACCAATCGTCTTTGTCACCACTTGGATCGAGCTGGCCGGTTGTTCCCCTACCTGGTGCACCATCTTTTATCTCTCCAGGATACAATGGAAGAGATTTGAGAATGCTGTCGCCCGTATCCGTGTTATAACCGGCGTCGTTTTCTTCTTCACCCAAATTAGCAGTTACCGGTTCCTCAGAAGGATCCATCCGTACATATTGGTCAAGTGCGCATGATTCAGTTTGGTCGTTTCCATCGTCTGGACTAACATCCACTGTATTTTTACTCTCTGTTGGCGAAGAGTACATAGTGGTATTTTTATTATCTTGAATTGGTGTTGGCACTACTACCATCGTTGCCAACACCATCAATACCGCCACTATAACTCCTATCGCCGCTTTTGCTTTATATTTCCTCATTTTATTGCCTCCAAATAGAAATATGCTGGAGTTATTTAAAATTAACTGATGATGGCTGAAAAGCAGGCATGTCCAAAAATTTAAACATAAATTTAGGCTTGCCTTGGAGATTTCATTGGCAACTCTTCAGCCAGGTAAAAAAGCGGTAATATCGGGAATGAAAGGAGGAACTGGCTTCAAGATAAATTTGAGAACGAGGGGTATAAGGGAAGGTAAAATTGTTGAGGTTGTAACGGCACATCCACTGCGGGCCCCAATCGTGATACGGATAGATGGAAAAGGCACTTCCATAGGGCGGGGGATGGCAAGCAAAATTTTTGTGAATGTAGGAAATGTTTAAGTAATATTTTTTCATACTTCCCCATGCATCAGAAATTATTTACTCCTGGGCCAAGCGAAGTGAGGATGGAAATTTTGCAGGCGATGGCAACACCCCAGATACATCACCGTTCTAAAGAATTTTCCCAACTTTATGCAGACCTCCAGCCAAAACTGCAAAAATTGTTGTATACACAAAATCCGGTGCTATTATTCATGTCTTCCTCTACAGGGGCCATGGAATCGGCAGTAATAAACGGCGTTAAAAAGAAATGTTTAAATCTTGTAAATGGGGCTTTCTCAAAAAGATGGCATAAGATAACAGAAATGAATGGCATTCCATGCGATATGTTGAGTATTGAATGGGATAAAGCGATAAAGCCCGAGATGGTTGAGGAAAAACTGGAAACGGGAGAATATGATGCGGTAGCTCTTGTATTTAACGAGACGTCTACGGGAATGATGAATCCATTGGAAGATATATCGGAGGTCATTAAAAAGTATCCGGACGTTTTCTTTTTTGTTGATGCGGTTTCTGCAATGGGTGGAGCCAGAATAGAAGTAGATAGGTTTGGCATAGATATGTGTCTCGCCGGCGTCCAGAAATGTTTTGCTTTGCCATCTGGTATAGCCGTTGCATCTGTAAGCGATAGGCTGATCAAAAGAGCCGGGGAAGTGAATAGAGGCTATTATTTCAATCTCCCGTTGATGTATAAGTACCATCTTAAAAATCAGACGAGGGTGACACCGGCAATATCGCAGATAATTGCACTGAATGCTCAAATGGATTACATAATAAACGAGGAAGGCCTGGAAAACAGATTTGCAAGGCATGAGAAGATGGCAAAGATTGTGCAGGAATGGGCAAGGAAATATTTTGATATTTATCCGGAAAGGGGGTACGAATCAAAAACGCTTACGTGCATTAGAAATACCAGGGGCATATCTGTAAAGGAACTGAATGATGAACTGGCAAAGCACTACATGCGCATTTCAAATGGATATGGCGACTTGAAGGAAAAAACATTCAGGATAGCCCACATGGGAGATCTGCAGGTCCAGGACATATACGGCCTGCTCGATGTCATAGAAGAAATACTCGACCTATAAATGTCAGAAAAAAATGAGATAAGGAAAAGGCTGCTGGGTAGGAGAAATTCTCTTTCTATAATAGAAATTTTTGAAAGAAGTAATTTAGTGATGAGCAATATTTACGGTATGGAAGATTTTGTAAAGGCGGAAGTTGTCCTGCCGTACATTTCATTTGGCACGGAAGTGAACACACATGGGCTTATACGCTCTCTCATAGGAAATAAAAAAGTTCTTGTTCCTGTTGTGACGGACAGAAAAAAAAGGGAAATAATTTTATCTGAGTTGAGAGACTGGAAAGAATTATCATCTGGTGCCTATGGGATTCTTGAGCCGAGAAAAGGATACGCAAGGGAGAGAGGGGCAAATGAAGTTGATATCTCTATTATCCCCGGGATAGCGTTTGATACCGATGGCAATAGGATAGGATATGGAGGGGGATATTATGATAAATTGTTGAAAAGGGTGGCAGGGATAAAAGTTGGCATTGCCTATGACTTCCAGGTTCTGGAGAGAATACCAAATGAAGGACATGATGTCAGGGTGGATAAGGTTGTGACAGAGAAAATGATTATAGATACAAAATAAATTTTTCGATAATTGTACCACATTTTTTATAAATGGACGAAATGTATACCTCAAAAGAAACTTTAAATATAGAGTTTGGATAAACAAGAATTCGGGGTTGAAAAAAATGAAGAAAAAAGCGATACTAAAAGTGTGTACTTTTGCCATTGTGATAACGCTCTTTCTCCCTGGCTTTTCTATGGGAGCAAATGGATCAGAAGGAGACATGACAGCCAATGGCGTTGCGGTGGATAGTCAGGATAACATCATTGTCACTGGGGAGGTATATGACTATTCAAAAGACAAATGGATCATAAGAACGGAAAAATATGATGGAAGCGACGGGCATTTAATATGGAGTAAAGATTTCGATAAATATAATTTCAATATCGGTAAGGATGTTGCAGTTGATTCTAACGATAACATAATTGTCGCAGGCTCGGTAAATGAAACAGCAATAGTGGGATTTAATTACTGTTTGATAAAGTACAGCAAGGACGGCACTTATCTATGGCATCAAACATATCACAGAAAGTTTTATGATACGCCGTGGAGAGTTGTAATCGACAACGCCAACAACATATTTGTTACAGGCCTGTCTCTTAAAATAGATCTTTCTGTTGGTATTTCCAGCGATTACTGGACAATAAAATGTGCTTCAAACGGAAATAAATTGAAGGAAAAAGTTTTTGATGAAAGTGACACTGACCTGGCTTTTGGTATTGCTCTTGACGGCAACAACAACATTATTGTAACGGGTTCGTCAAATTACAATGGTCAGCTGGTGTACTGCACATTAAAATATGACAATAATTTGAATAAAATATGGGGTCTAGTATATTACGGCAGTGGAAATGAGAATAACAGCGCTTCTGGAGTTGCAGTAGATTCACACAACAATGTAATCGTAACCGGCGGCTCTGAAGAGGAATTAAATAAGGATTATTTGACAGTAAAATATGACAGCAGTGGAAATAAACAGAAAGATCATAAATATGATATTGCAGGAACTGATGATGCCCTCGGCATAGCGGTGGACAGCAAAGACAACATCATCGTAACGGGAACTTCAACTGATGCATATGGCAGCCATTTCTGCACGGTAAAATATGGTAATAATCTCAATGATTTGTGGATTAAAAAAGAAGATTTTACCGGCGGTGCCAAGGACGTTGCAATTGATTCCAATAACAACATAATTGTTACAGGCTATAATGAAGGCGACCGTAGCCATTATTATACGATAAAGTATTCTCCTGGCGGGGAGATATTGTGGGAAGGAGGCGGAGGGGAGGGGCCCGCACAGCCGCCGGTCGCAGATTTTACGTTCACCCCGGCAAACCCGACAAGGGCTGACTTTGTCCATTTCAATGATAAATCCACTGGTAGCGTAACGTCGTGGCAATGGGATTTTGGGGATGGACATACGTCAAATGATAGAAATCCATTGCATAAGTATGCAGCTACTGGAACGTTTGATGTTACATTGACTGTCAGTGGCCCGGCAGGTACGGATACAAAAATCGGGCATATTACCGTATCAAATGCGAAACCTGTTGCAGATTTCACTTACAGTCCTCTAAATCCAATTGACGGGCAGACAGTATCTTTTGATGCCTCCTCTTCGTACGACCCCGACGGAAGCATTGCATCATGGTCATGGGATTTCGGAGACGGAAATGCAAGCGATGGGCAGAGCACAACACATCAATATACAACAAATAAAACATATACCGTTACGTTGACTGTTACTGACAACGATGGAATGACTACATCTACAAAAAAATTTGTAACAGTAAATAGTGAGGGAGATAACATACCTCCAGTTCCTGCTCTTGAATATTCTCCTCTCCAACCTCAGCCGGGAGAAATCGTTAGCTTTAACGCTAGCGAAAGTTATGACCCAGATGGGAGCATAGACATATATAAATGGGACTGGGGAGACGGAACATATGATGAAAAGACAATACCCACAGTGACACACACATGGTATGAAGAGGGAGAATATCTGGTCACGTTACAGGTGGAAGACAATGGTAGTGCTATTAATACTTATAGCTTTAACATGAAAATAGGAGGAGGGAATCCAGAATTAATAATTTCACTTGGTGTCTCCAATATAGCTCCGTTTAATGAGAATTCAGAGAGAACTATCCCAATAAAAATTTATTGCTATAATTTCTCTGCGAACAATGTCACTATTTCCATTTTGGAAAATGCTAATCTTACCATAATACCCATTACACCTAACATAAATTTAAAGAATGGAGAAGAAAAAGATTTCCTTATAAGAATTAAAGTACCGAAATTAAGTGAGAATTTGACTGTCGGTACCAAAACCATAAGAATTCAGGCGACAGGTGATAACGGGATTAAAAGCAACATCGAAGACGTGGACATAATAATTCATAGATCTGGAGGAGGCACACCGGGATTTGCAGCACTTTTAACAATCGGAGCGATTTTTATTGCTCTTCTGTTCATGAGAAAAATAAGATAATATTATCCTCTCGTCCTTCCCTTTGTGCCCAGCCAGCATTCAAAAAATAGCGACACATAGTTATATCCAATATCAATTAAGAGAACATGCTTGACCTGCTCCGCTTCCTTATAGGCATGGCCATTTTACTTTATGCATCCTACACCGACTTCAAATACAGGATTGCAAGAAACGAACTCTGGATGATTGCGGGCGCCGCCGGCCTGCTTCTCATGTTATTTTCTAATTATTCGCTTCCCAAAGTCCTGTTTTCCGTTATGCTCATGCTTTCCATCTCATTTTCATTGCTTTTTTTTGGTATGGGCGGGGCAGACGCCAAAGCTCTCGTTGCCATATCTTTGCTCGTTCCCCTTTTTCCCCGCATAGGCAGCCTGCCGCTCTGGATGGCACCGGTAGAATTTCCATTTCCCCTGATAATTTTTGTGAATTCGCTTCTGCTATTTCTCCTTATACCCCTTGCATTTTTTGTATGGAACATGAAAAAAGGTGTTTTTGAGTTTCCATTTTACTTCTTTGGGTATAAAATGAAGGCGAGTGAAATAAAAGAAAAATTTGTCTGGCCGATGGAAAAAATTGAAGATGGAAAAAGAAAAAAAACGGTACTCCCTCAAAAAGATTTGAATCCGGAGATTTTTGGGGATGGCGTAATATGGGTCACTCCAAAAGTTCCTTTTCTTATACCTCTCACTGCAGGCTATTTCATTTCATTTATTCTGGGCGATATTTTATATAAAATAATATCACTTTTTATCTAAGCTCGCTTCCGTCATCTCTTCTATTTCTTTTATCCTGTTGTTCATAACATCTATCATTCTTTTCTGACTCAATATCAAATTCTTTATAGAATCATTTAGCTCACTGACTGTAGAATCCACAATGGCAGCTGTCAATCTTCTGTGCCTGTTGACAGCAAAAGACAACCGTTTGTATTCCTCCGCCTCCGCCTCCCCGACTTCCTTCCTGATTTTTTTATACATCTCGTTTATTTCTTTTTCTTTATCGATAATGTCCTGTACTTTCTGCAGCAAAATTTTCTTTGAGAATGGTTTTACAATATAATTTTCTATGCTGTTTATGGGTTTATCTTTTGTATCATCCGGTGTAAGGGGAAGAGCAGTAAGCATTGATACGGGAATATCCTTGAATTCTTCATCACTTTTTATTTTTTTCAAAGTTGTCCATCCGTCCATTCCTGGCATCATTATATAGAGAAGAATAAGATCGGGTTTTTCTTTTTTCAACTTTTTTAAGCATCCGTCCCCGCTGTTTGCTGTTGTAACCTTATACCCCTCCGATTCCAGCATTTTTTTAACTATGTCGACTACTTCATACTCATCATCGACAATCATTATCCTTTTACTCATTTTCTCACCTTATGGATTCTTCTAGTTTTATGAGTACTTCCCTTATAGTAGTAGATGACTCCACTATGTCTCTCACCATCTGCTTTCCAAACGGCTTGAAACCTTCTCCGCCCGCCGATTCGATTCTCCGCTTCACCATTTCCATGAGAACATCGGATGACGGCATCCCTAGATACATTTTCTCAATATCCCTTCCCTTCAAATAGTTTTTCACTATATCGTCAACTATGTCCACAGATGATAGCACTGCCGACATATGCAACCTTTCATCATCCAGTTTGCTTATAATATACTGAAAAACCCCGTCATCTCTTATGTATTCGACCTCATCAATTAAAAGCACGACAGGCCTTTCTATAGCCTCTTTTTTTAAGAAAACTCTGGAAAAAAATGAAGGTTTTATAGCCTGCTCTACTTTCGTTTTCACCTCTCCCACAGTCAATTTTTCTCCACCGTGAATCATTATTGGCTCTATTTTATAAATCGGTGCAAATTCATTCATCCAGAGAAGAAAAGTGGTCTTTCCTATCCCGGTTTTCCCAAGAACCCAGAAACATTCGCTTCTCCCGGCTATTGTTTTGAGAATTACTTTCCTTGCCTCATCCTTGTATACCATAAAGCCGGGATTCGGCTCATTTGGGTTCAGAAGAATCCGCTCGTTTAACATCTCCTATCGTAAATAACTCCTGCTTTATATTTCTTTCACTATTTTTCACCAGTTTGCCATCAAATTTTATAAAATTATGAAATGCCTCCATCCCAAATATAGTAAACTCTTAATATCCTCCCTTTATTTACGAGAGATATTTAACATGGAACTGAGAAGAGAACTTGGCTTAAATACGCCAATTCCTAAAACTTGTTTCTTTTTCGAAGTAATTGGCAGTCCTGTTCATCGCTTCTCTAACTGTTTCAAAATTGCTATTCTGTAGGATATCTTTACCATACTTTGAGAACACTCTTTCAATCATGTTCATCCAGCTAGCATTTGTAGGAAGATAGACTAGGTGTATCTTTGGATGGAGGGAATTCCATACTCTTATTGTATAGGAAACGTGTGCACTCCAATTATCGAGAATGACGTAGATTTCTTTGTCAGGATACATTCTTAGTAGATCTTCAAGGCACTCTATGATAATAAAACTGTTTTTCCAGTCAAAGAACCAGTAATGTATCTCGCCAGTATGAACATTAATTGCTGCTGGCATTTCCAGCAATCCTCTAACTTTTTGTTTTGCTGGATGTTTCACTCTCCTTACTTTTGTGTAAACATAGCCGGTATATTGTTTGATAGCTATCTTTGCTTTCTGATCGAAGCTAAACACAATGCTGTTTGGAGGAG
>JAYEJS010000088.1 GCA_034660695.1 Candidatus Thermoplasmatota archaeon
TCCATATAAAAATCACTGCTTGCTATAAAAAAGCCCCCTAATAAATCCTAATCCATAAGAAACTTTAATTAAAAGATAAAAAAATACGCTGCTAATTATGATAAATGGATTTTTTGATATTTTTGCAGTACTTATAAAGCACAATACTAAATATATAAGAATGAGAAATAAAATAAAAGCAGTAGTGACTACATCTATCAACCACAATATGCCCAGCACTAAAGAACCTATGACAAAAAGGGATGGGAAAAGATGGAATATCCTCAAAGCACCTCTATATTTCTTAGCCATTTTAGTCCTTGCAATACCATACTTATATAACTGTTTAAAAAGATCTTTTATTGTATCTCTTTTGTAATGGTAAACAAATGTTTCAGGCGTATACAGAATTTTATAACCTGCTTTTTTCACCCTTATATCAAACTCTGCGTCCTGTCCACACCAGAAATTTGGATCAAATTTTCCAATTTCTTCAAATATTTTTTTTCTATAACATGTAAATGCCATATGTTCAACAAATTTTTCTTTATTAAAAACGGTATTTTGCATAAAAAGGCCCGAGCCAGCCATAAATCCCAAAAAGGCAACACCTGAAACCTTTCCTATAAAATTTTGGTTATCTGGAGAAATATTGGAGCACCCGATACCCACTACATTCTCTGGTTGAGAAGCTAATTTTAAGGCAAGTACCTTAAGAAGATTCTTTGGTGCAATAACATGGCCAGAAAAATCCATCAGCATCTCCTCTGTGGCATGTTCTATACATATATTTCTGCCAACTGCTGTATTACCGGTTGAATTATCAAAAATTTTTATGTTATCATACTTCTTGGCATAGTCCTCCAGGATCTCCCTTGTTCTATCGCTGGAGTTCCCTTCAGCGAACAGGATCTCTACCTTTTCTTCAGGATAATCTAACGAGAGCAGGGACTGTAAACAATCTTCAATGAATTTCTCCTCATTTCTTACCGGGATGATAAACGACACTTTTGGGTAATTTTCTTGATTCACAACGAAGAGTATAGATTTACTGTATTTGTAAATTACGGTGGTACAATATAAAACGCTGTAGGAGTGGGTAATACAGGTTTATGCGGTAGAAGTATGATGTATCACATTTTTTCATATGCAACAACAAAACCATCAACAAGATAATTTCCATACTTTACACCGTATGTTTTACGGGGGAATCTTTTAATATGTTCGGGTATTTTCCAATCATGAGGGACATGACCATCGGGAAAGATGCGATAGTGGGAGAACATGTGTTGCTGGGGGTACAGCCTAAAAAACCTACGGGAAAACTTGTTATTGGAAATAATGCTGTAATACGTTCCCATACGGTCATTTACGCTGGCAATACTGTCGGCAATAATTTCCAGACAGGTCATGGAACTCTTATACGGGAAAACAACCGTATTGGCAATAATGTAAGTGTGGGCTCTCATACCGTCATAGAAAGAGACAATATCATTGAGGATAACGTGCGTATTCATACCGGCTGTTTCATCCCAGAATTTGTGATCATAAAAAAGAAGGCATGGCTTGGTCCCGGAGTTACGATATTGAATGTTCTTCACCCTCCTTGCCCAAAATTTGAGGAATGCGCAAAAAGCGTTGTGATAGAGGAAAATGCAAAGATAGGAGGAAATGTGACCATCCTTCCAAGAGTCACCATAGGGAAAAATGCGTTAATCGGTGCTGGTTCAGTAGTGACAGAAGATATCCCTCCAGACAGTGTGGCTGTGGGGAACCCTGCAAGGGTGACCAAAAACATTAAAGATTTGGATTGCATTCTGGGTTACTACGATACACCCTATGAGTGGGAAAAAGAGGCGAATAAATGAAAGTGAATATGGCTGAAATGTTTGTTGATGACGAAATAAAAGATACTGCAATAAGGGTATTAGAAAGCAAAAAATACGTTAAGGGGCAGGAAGCCAAGACATTCGAACAAGAATTTGCAGCGTTTTGCAATGCCAAATATGGCGTAGCAACTAACTCTGGCACATCTGCCTTGCATGTAGCCATGTTAACTGTTGGAATAAAAAGAGGAGATGAGGTTATCGTTCCCTCGCACACATTTGTGGCAACTGTTTCGCCACTTCTCCACATTGGTGCCAAACCCGTTTTTACTGAGATAAACAAGGAAACATATACAACCGATCCCGATGAGATACAGAAAAAAATAACCAACAAGACAAAAGCCATCGTCCCCGTCCATTTATACGGCCATCCCTGCGATATGGATACCATTAATGAGCTTGCTGAGGAGCATGATCTCAAAATTATAGAAGATGCCTGCCAGGCACATGGCGCCGAGTATAAAGGCAAAAGAGTCGGGAGTATTGGTGATATGGCCTGTTTCAGTTTCTTTCCGTCGAAAAACATGACAGTGGCGGGTGACGGCGGCATGATTGTAACCAATGACGAGGAGTATGCAATAAAGGCCCGAGCACTGGTGAACCAAGGGAGGGTAGAGGGAAGAAAATATGAACATGACTTTGCCGGGTTTAATTACAGAATGAGTGAGTTGTTAGCTGCAATTGGAAGGGTTCAACTCAAACATTTGCCGGAATGGATTGAGAAAAGAAGAAACGCTGCAAGAATGTATAATGAATTCCTGGAAGGAGAAAATGTTATATTGCCTGTGGAAAAAGAATGGGCAAAACATGTTTATCATTTGTATGTCATAAGGCATGAGAGAAGGGATGAATTGAGGGAATTTTTGAAGGAAAGAAGCATTGCTGCCGGTGTTCATTATCCTATGCCGGTTCATCTGCAACCATCTGTCAGGGATTTTACTGATACTGTTTCACTACCATTCACTGAAAAGGTGGCTCAGGAAGTACTCTCCATTCCAATGCACCCAGAGATGAGCCTAGAGGACGTACGTTATGTGGCAGATGCTATCAACGAGTGGTGTAAAACATGAAGCTAGCGGTTATAGGAACTGGATATTGGGGCAAAAACCATGTGAGGGCACTTAAAGAAATGCTGGATGAGGGAAAAATAGAAGAACTCTACGTTTGCGATATCGATGAGAAAAGAGCAGAGGAGATGGCATCAAGTTTTGGTATTCCATATTCTCTAGATTATAAAGAGCTGATTCATTCTAGCATTGATGGAGTTGTGATTGCTACACCATCAGATACACATTATGAACTTGCAAAAGAATTTTTGGAAGCTGGAAAAGACGTTTTGGTGGAAAAGCCGATGACACTGGATTCAAAAGATGCAGATGAATTAATAAAAATCGCAGAAAAAAATGATAGAATACTTTCGGTTGGGCATATATTCAGGTATCATTCCGCCGTTAATGAAATAAGGAATAAAATAACAAGAGGGGATTTTGGAGAGATATATTACATGATGAGCAATAGATACTCTTTAGGATATCCTCGCCAGGATATGGGCGTACTATTTGCTTTGGGGATACATGAAGTGGATCTTTTTTGCTATTTATTAAATAAGGAATACCCGGAAGAGATTTTTGCAACCCTGGGAAATTATATTGGAAAAACAGAAGAAATTGCACAGATAATAACATATTTTGAGAATAATGTAAAAGGATACGCATTTGAAAGTTGGCTCTCGCCCAATGGAAAAAGGAGGGAATTAGTTGTAGTTGGAAGCAAAATGAGCGCATTTGTTGATTATCTGAAACCAAACGAAATAAAAATATTTGATGTTGTTATCTCTCCTCAGGGAATATCGAATGAAGGTTTTTATGTAATTCCTATAGAATATAAAGAACCACTAAAAGAAGAACTAAAGGATTTCATAAATTGCATAAAGACAAGGAAGCAGCCAATAGCAGATATGCATACGGGAAAGAGAGCAGTTGAAATGATAGAAAAAGCAATAACCTCAGCAAAAGAAGGAAAAAAGATAAAGTTTGAATAAATGCGGAGCATTGATGGCTCTGATGAGGAGAAGATGGTGAAACATGACCATTACAATACCTTCAATCCTTCTTCAACCTCTTTTATTACCTGACTGAAAGGAATTACTCTGCCTGTAAGCTTTTCCAAGTCTCTTTTATATTCACTCTCAGAAGGAAGGTTGCTCCATTTTGCTTTCGATGAAGCCTTTCTCCTAAACAGTTCTCTGTCTAATTTCACCCCTTTCTTTAGCAGAAACCATACGTCATACAGGTCTCTACCCTTTCCTCTTTCCATCAGTGAAATCACCTTCTCTACCATCATTTCCTCCTCATTCATTACCTTTACCAGAAAGTATTCTTTTGTTTCTGGGTATTCGGAGGCAATAAGTTTCCACTCTGGATCATTTATTACACCTATCCTTCTTCCGGCATCTATCCTTATCTTGTTTCTCGTTTGTTTTATTCCCTTGTACAAAGGACCGTGAAAACCCACTTCACAGGTATAAGATTCCTTAAATTTTTCCTCTTTTATAAGATAGGTTTCCATTCCCATAGAACTTATTTCCTTTAGAGTTTTCTCCACCTGTTTCTGAAATTTTTCTGGGGAGATGTTTATATTAAAATCCAGGTCTTCACTGAAACGTTCCAACCCAAACAGGTATTTTATACATGTTCCACCTTTAAATATCGCACTATCAAAATTTTTAAAGTAGTTGTATAGAAAGAGCTTCAGCATGTAATCCTTTTCTTGCTGGTAGAGTAATAGTCCTGTTTCTCTTGCAATTTCTCTTAGCAGTTTAACAGATATCATATTATCTCCTCCACTCTGATTTTATGGTTAACTATAACATTCCATTTTTTATTGTATTCCCTACTTTTTCCTTTCTTTGGGTTAAGGTTGACAAAACTTTTTGATTTATGTCGCTGCAATCTTTCTATTTGTTTTACTTCCAGGTTCAGATTTTCAATCAGGAAGCCTGCTCTTGAAATAACGGATTTATTGTTAAACCTTACCAGATAGTCGACAAACCTCTTTTTGTTCAAATGTTTCCATGAGTTCCTTAAACATTTTGCAAATTCGTTTAATCCGCCGCATTTATCCAGTCGGTATAGCGAATCAACCAGTACTTTTTCCGGTTCTGCAATTACAAATCCTTCCATCTTTTTATATCCGTAAAATCTTTTTGGCTGGAATGCTGTGATTTCTATCCTGAAAGAATCAATATTAACCTTACCAGTCTGTTTTGTGGATACAAGCTGTACCGTCTTCAACTGTTGCTCTGTAAAACCATAGAAAGACAAGGCACTCCAGAAACTGATATAGGAAGGTTTTATAACTTCTGTCGATATTTTAAAAAGATTTTCATTCAAATCCTTAGCTATTGCATAGCTGTTTCTCTTTATTCTTTTTATCAATCCTTTTTTTTCCAGTGAGAAGAGTGTGTTGTATACCCTGCTTTTATTCCAGTTGCTTAAATGCATTACTTCCTCAACCCCAAAAACTACCAAGCCGATTTTCTCAATTAATGACAGCGTATAGTATTCATTTGCAGACACGCCTTTATAATTATTATGGGGTTGTTTTGGTTTTTCCATGATAACGCCATATTATTTGTATTTATAAAACTTTCCGAGATATTGAAAGAAAAACAACATCATAGACAAACTTTTATATGGTTTTCTTTATTTCAACACGGTAAATAAATGAGAATTTCATATAGCTACGGGGTGATGGTCGCATTGATGAGGAGAAAGATATGGTGAGAACAGAGCCTGCTATCGAACATATAAAAAAATTCATAGAGGAAAATAATTTTATTATTTCCAATCATGCAAGAGTTAGAATGTTTCAAAGAAACATTTCAACAGATAATATCAAGGAGGCTATAATGAACGGAAAAATAATAGAGAAATATCCAGACGATACTCCATGCCCATCAGCTTTAATACAGGGGTCCCTCAAAAATATTCCTTACCATATTGTAGTGGCAGAATGTGAAGACCACGTGAGAATAGTAACGGTTTATATACCAGAAAAAGATAGATGAATGAAATATGGAAAGAAGGTGGAAGATGATTCCAGATAGATGCAGCTTTTGTAAAGGGAAATTGCGAAAAGGAAAAACGGAGTTTGTGGCAAAAGTAGGGGATGAAATAATCACCGTCAAGGATGTACCTGCTTATGTTTGTGAGAATTGTGGAGAGGCCTATTTCACCCCGGAGATCTCAAGAAAAATCGATGAAATCATGAAAGACTTCCACAAAGGGAAGTTGTTGGCTCATCCGATTGCAGCGGGAGAAGTGGAGATGAAAGTTTGAGTTGCTTGGGTACAAAATCCAACTTCTATGAATGGAGAGCAATTGTTGCATTAATAAGGAAAAGTATACGGTGAAATTCGTTGGATGAAACTGTTATTTGTAAAAACGGAGAAAATAAATAGTAATATTTGTATTACTAATGTTATGATTCGCACCAGTATAACTTTAAAGGAATATCAAAAAGAATGGATAGAGAGAAAAGCCGTAAATCTTTCAAAATGGGTTCAGCACAGATTAAATGAGGAAATGAAGAAAGAAAGCATATCTATTGAAGAAATAAAAGAGAAGGCTATCCCAGTTTTGAAACAATACAATGTTAAGCATGCATCTTTATTTGGCTCAGTTGTAAGAGGAGAAATTAGAGAAGATAGCGATATAGACATTTTAATAGAAATGCCTAAAGGGAGAAACATTTTGGAATTAGGATCGTTACAACAGGATTTAGAAAAAGCTTTGGGGAGAAAGATAGATATTGTTGAATATGAAAGAATTCACCCTCTCTTGAAAAAGAGGATTTTAAAAGAGCAAATCGTGATAGTGTGAAGGAAATAAAAATCTATCTTAACAATATTTCAGAAAATATAGATCAGATAGAAAACGATGTGGAAGGAATGTTAAAAGAAGAATTCCTGAAAGATAAAAAGACGCAAAGGTCCGTTTTATGGGGACTTGCAATCATAGGGGAAGCAATAAAGAATATTCCAAGTAAAATGAAAGAAAAATATCCAGAAATAAACTGGAAAGGCGTGATTGGGATGAGAAACATAATTATCTACAGATACTCAACGATAAGGATGGAAGATATATGGTATTTAGTAAAAAATAAATTGCCTGAACTAAAGCAAGTTATTTCAGAACTATTAAAAGAGCGAGAACCTTCAGAATAAGGCAAAAATCATCGTTTTTAAATACGAAAGGCAATTCAATGACAAGATGAAAAATCTGTTTTGTCGGAAAGAACATGAATCTCATTTAGAAAAATATATATACATAACACCCCAATAGGGTATAATATGAATAAAAATATCTATCTCAACAGACAGGAACAGATGATATTCAACCTTCTATCTTCTATTGATATAATATCCATAGGTGGAATAAAAGATTTGTTTCCAAATTTAAAACCTCATCAAATAAACAAAATTTGCTCCCATCTCTCTTCAAAAGGTTATCTTTACCGGCTGAAAAAGGGAGTCTATTTAATTCAAGAAAGACCATCGGATATTCCATTAATAAAAAATCCGTATAGAGTTGCATTGGCATTGTTTAAGGGTTATATAGGTTTTTCTTCTGCCCTCAGAGTTTACGATCTTTTGGATTATGAGCCATTTACCATATTTGTTGTAACTCCAAACAAATCTAGAGAAAAAATGGCTGGAGAATATATATTTAAATCGGTGGCAATGGATGAAAAGACGGTAGGGATGATATATCACAAAGGCATCTATGTCTCTTCTTTACCAAAAACCTTTTTTGATT
>JAYEJS010000089.1 GCA_034660695.1 Candidatus Thermoplasmatota archaeon
GGAAAGCATTGGACGAATGTTGATTATGATTATTATCAGAGCATCAGAACAGAAAGTCAAATGACACTCATTGATTTTGCCAGTCCCATGTGATACGCTTCGGGCTTCAGCCCGGAGTAGTTAACTTTTTTAATCAATTTTTCATGTTCCTTTATCTTTTCTTTTAACTTTCTCATTTTTAATTCCCTATCTACAGTGACATCATGAAATCTTTGTAAATATTCCAGATTTTTTTAATTCCTCCTCCATTTTCCTGAGGTCGGTAATGTCGGTTTGTGTTCCCCATGCCTCGATGAGTTTTCCGTTTTTGATGGTTCCTACTAATGAGTTTGAAAAATATTTTTCCTCCCCCTTTCTGTTAATTTCGTGCGAAATTCCGCCCGATAGACGAAATCCATTGCGGATAAAGGCTGCAAGATATTCCCTGTTTTCTTCTGTATCAGGCATAATTTCAGAGAGTTTTACACCCAAAATCTTCTCTTTTGTTGTGCCCATCATTCTGGCATAGGTCTCATTGCATTCCACGCATACAGCCTTAAAGAATTCCTTGATCATTTTTTTCTCGGGCAACGTGATGTCCACAGGTGTTTTCGAACCAAAACACCATATACCTACTGTAGCAGATTCAACAAAGTTTCTGAGTTTTTCTTCGTTTTCCTTGATTTCTTCCTCCATTTTTTTACGTTCTGTTACATCCCTCATGACACCCTGATTACCATAAATTTCACCGTTTTCATTATACAATGGGGAAAGATGGACTTCAACCCATCTGATTCCACCGTCTTTCCTTATGATTCTGAATTCTCCTCTGACATCTTGTTCTCCCTCCCATGCCCTTTCCGATAGATTCACTATCACTTCTACATCCTCAGGTGGTACCGCAAATACCACATTCCTCAAATCACCGTCTGGAACATCGTCAACGGTATATCCTGTAACACCTTCAATGTTTCCCGCAGCGAATATCAGTTCATAGTTTTTATTTATTGCATAGATTATGTCCTGAGAATTTTCTGATAGAAGACGATATTTTTCTTCACTTTCTTTTAATGATTCCTCCGCTTTCCTCTGCTTGGTGATATCTTCAACTGTACCGATCAGGTAACATATATTGTTTTTTACATCACGTACAGCCTGTGCATTCTCTGAAATCCATATCATGCTTCCGTCTTTTCGGTATACCTGAGATTCAAAATTCGACACTTCTCCTTTTTCTTTCAATTGACTGATAAGGGATTTCCTGCGGTCTGGATCGACATAAAGCTGTTTTGTAATATCAGTCATGCCTTTCACCAAGTCTTCAGGAGAATCATAGCCATAAATGCGGGCTAATGCCGGGTTAACCAATACGTGGTGTCCTTCGGGCGTACTTTTATATATGCCCATTACTGCATTCTCAAAAATACCTCTGTAATTTTCTTCTGCCATGTGTAATTTTTTCTCTATCTCTTTCTGCTCGCTTATGTCCCTTACAATTGCCTGTACAAAAGATGTGCCGTTAACATCTACCTTATTAAGAGAAACTTCTGCATCAAATGGAGTTCCGTCCATACGGATATGCTTCCAATAAAAGCGTTGTGGCTTTCCTTCTAGCGCAGCATCGATCTTCCTTAATACCTCTTCCTTTGAATCTTTTCCATCCGGCTGTTTTTTTGGGGAAAATTCGTAAGGAACATGACCAACAATGTTTTCCTTTCTGCATGCAAAAATTTCCAATGTTTTACGGTTGCAGTCTATAAATACATCTCTTGACATCAAAAAAATCGCATCGTTTGCAGAATCAAAGATATTGCGATATTTTCTCTCACTGTTCATCAGTTTTTTAACCACCTCTCTTCTTTCTGTCACATCCCTCATTATGCCGAGAACTCTTGCTTTCTTTTCTGAAAGAGGAACGGTATTCACTTCAACATATTTTGTTTTTCCATCTTTGGTTATAATTCTAAATTGGTATAATGGCGGTATTTCCTTTCCTTCTTTCCTCGCTTTCTCCCTCCCCTCTATCAGTTTTATATCGTCCGGATGAATAATATTCCAGAAGCTGAAATCCTTACTGCAAACCTCCTCTGCCCTGTAACCCGATATTTTCTCAAAGGCGGAATTGACATATTCAAAACCTTCCGAGCTTATAATATAAATGCCGTCCGTGGATAATTCGGCGATAATACGGTATTTTTCCTCACTTTCCTTCTTTTTTAATGGAGTCATATTCCCCCTCTCATTGGAATATACCAACTATGGAGCATGCACAGACAGCAATTCCCTTCCTTACTATAAACATTTCGAAAAAATTTATTTTGTTCACAATTCAAATACTTTTCCCGCCCCGCAATCCACGCATTTCTCCGGATGCATTTCTTTTATTTCTTTTTTATATTGGGTGCAGTGGCACGGCATTACAACATCAAGTCCTTCAAGGCATTCAAATTTATTGAAACCATGGAAACCACCCATGATGCCATATACCCTGCCAAATTCTCCTGCTGTTTTTATGATATTCTCCACGCCAGGATGCGAGCAGCCTGCAATAATAAAAATTCCTTTTTCTGTCTTTATGGCCATTGACTGCTCTTTTATTTCCCTGCCCATCTCGCCGGTTGTGAAAATGCCCGGCAATAACTCTTCTGCATCTCTTACTTCACGAATATCGGCACCAGATTTTTTTATGCTATCGGAAAATGAAGATAATGCATAAATCTCTGCATGCGGAACATATTTCAAGATTTCTGGAAGTCCGCCTATATGATCCCAGTGGTTATGAGTTAAAAAGATTCTATCAATGTTTCTTGGATTGATTCTCGCCCGTTCCATATTTGCCAATAGAATATTCCCGTGAGCGCCTGTATCAAACAGCACCGTATCGCCTCCGCCCCCTTCAAGCAAGCATGAAAAGCCCCAGTCGCTTTTGTACCCCTCCACTGCCTCGTTATCATACACTACTTTTACCCTCATATTTCACCATCCCTATGCCTTTAATTACATCCACCATTCTTTTTAAATTTTTTGAATGAAAAAGATGGGTGCCACAGCTGCAATCACTCGAACCAAAATTTTTAACTCCACCAAATTTTTTTTCCATGACCGATGCAATCTCGCACTCATTTTTCCCCCCTTCCATGCACCATATTTGCCTTATAACGCCTTCCTCAAGCAAGTAATCGATATGCCAGTGCTTTTTTTTATTTTGTCTGATATGCCTACCGATGCGGGCATCCAGTCCATTCATCGCGGAGCCAACATAAGCATAATATCCTTCCTTAAATGGTAAGACACCCAACTTGCCTATCTCAATTTCTTTATCCTTTTTCACCCCGACAGTAAGAATGTAACTTCCTTTTCTCCTGGCATTGTCATTCATTTTCTTCCGCTATTGCTCAACGATTTGTTCTATCTTTGCAATGATATCATTGAATGCGCGGACAGTCTATAAGTTTTCGTAGTGCAATACAAACGGATTGCCCGAATCACCCGATTCAACAATTTTTTCATCAATGGGCAGGGCAACATCCTGAGGGGTTGTTACTATAACAGCCATCCCGCCGGGTATCAGTTGGGCTATACTCAAAGGCTCATCTCCCGTGCCCGGAGGCATATCCACGATAAGATAATCGAGATTCCCCAATAAACTGCTTTATCACCTTCATCTTTAATGGGCCCTGCCATATGCAACATTTTAGGTATATTGGGCCCATGAATATCAACATCAAGCAGTCCCACTTCTTTTCCTTCCATCGATAAGGCGACGGCGAGATTCGCGGCAACCGTGCTTTTGTCGCTTCAGCGATTCTGCCTGCTTGGGGAATATGAATAATTCCTTTCTGGCAAAAACATCGTATTCCACCGGCCCGAATTCATCCGAAATTATTATAGAGATGTAGCATATATCCTATTGTAAAAAGTGATGAAAATGGATAAAAAAGAAACGAAAATATTGGTTTTATTTGCCATCGCAGTTTTAATTGGGGCAGCTTTCAGCGGCTGCATCGGAGGGCCGAAATTTGAAGAGGTTAAAGGTTTCAGTATGGATGATATTGGCAAAATTTCTGCTGAGAGAAACATGGATGCCACACCAGTTATTGCATCAGAGGAAAATGCTTTTTACGCCCTTATAGGTACCCCTGTTGCAGAATATTACTATAGCAACGATATCCACGTGGCACCACTGCTCGTTGAAAATTTCAGCAATCCCTCCCGTCCGGTTGTCAGATTTGGGAAACAATATCCATTTTCAAGTGATATAAAGATAGCGGGAGGTTCTCCAGAAGATGTCTCAACAGATATAGCCCAGAGCGTGTGGAAAAAGAGCGATGCAGTCGTGCTGATAGAAGATAGTAAAGACGGTTACAATCTCGGCGTTGCCGCAACCCCAATTGCTTCCTACCTCGATATTCCAGTAATGGTCACGAATGATACAAATAACGTGCGCAACGTGCTCAACAAACTCGGAGTGAAATATACATTTTTATGCGGCAATATTGAAGGACATGAAAGGACATGGAGATTTACTGATGAACAACAGATAACAAATTTTCTTATCGACCTGGTTAAAGAAAAATTTGGAGAAGTGAAATACATAACCATAACAAATCCCATGGATGCAACCATGCCAAAGGTGCTGAACAGAACCACTTACCATTTCAGCGGTACATTAGGCTCGGTTGCGATTCTGCCTTCAACTCTCATTTCAACAGCAAAAGGTTTCCTGCAGCCGGGCTATCACAATTTTACGATTCCAGATGGCTATAAGTATGCCCATGTAAAGATAGACCTGGTAAATCTTAACTCACAGGATGTAGAGGATCTCGGGGATTACCTGACCCTTTCAGGGGGACCATGCATCGACGATCTGCCAGTTGAACAGCAGTTATATGAGCTTGTATATATCACGACGATGTCAGGCGTGCCTGAAAGGGACAAGAGCGGGCATATAATCAAGGACAAAGTGCATTATGAAACTGTACTTTATGATAGGGATGGAGTTACTTTCGATTTGTCCGTAATGGGGACATGGCTCGCCCAGAAGGAAGGTAGCTATGAATTGGATGTCACAGTAGAAAGCCTGGATAATCCATTTGTACCGACCATGAAAAAACTTTCATCTGTGGCACCCTATCTAACTGCATACAGGAAGGGCATAATTCTCGCAAAGCCTGAATTTGCGTTTGCAGCAAATGATAATGTTACTGTCAATGGAAAAACGTGTCCGGGCTTTTATGTACCGCGCAAAAATCCAATGCTTGCCAAAGCATCAAATGATCATCTCTGGGAGATGCATGAAATGATAAACGAGCTGCTCGGGAATCTGTCTGACATACCCCCGGATAACGTAAAGGAACTGAAAGAATACTACGAGGAAAACCCGGTTTATATTGCCCTTGTCGGCGGTGCGACAATGATCCCGCAATACATGTATGAAAATCCGGATACGCCTCTTGATGACCCGATGGTTATTTACTACTTCGGATATGGAACACCGAGCGATTTCATTTACGGCGATATTGACCCGAATCCAAATGACATAAAAAATGATAGCTACAGCTACTGGCCCTACCAGGAAAATATTGTGGGCAGGATAACTGGATGGGATATACAGGATGCATCTGCCCTAATAGCAAGGACGATATTTTACGAGGAGATTATAAAAGGGCTCGGCGATTGGAAAAACAAAGCCACCGTTCAAACAGGATGCGGAACCGACTTCCAGAAGATACCCGTACTGGAACAGATTAAGAATATACTCGGGCCTTTGCTGGGGGGGCATCCAGGCGATCCGATGAAATTCCCGTCAGGGGCAACGCGCTTTTCTGGAGATGCTGTGACGGCAAATATAAAGAAAGGGGAATTCGATGTAACTCGGACATACTTCACCCAATCACAGAGGGTCGGATACAGCGATGAAGCCCTCAATAAGATAAAAAAGGCGGGAGTGCTGAACATGCTTCTCTTCCCAAAGTTTGAGATAAAACTTGTCAGCGGAGAGAATGTAGTAAAAGGCGGTGAATACCAGAAAGAAAGCAATGTAATATATGAGAATGGACATGGAAGCATGCATCTATATGAGTTCGGCGATGTGTTTATGTGGGGTCTCGGGCTGGGCTACTTCTTCGGGCCATTGATAATGGAATATGTCACACGCATTTCTATGTTTGCCAGTCCCCTGGGGGGCCTTGGTACGTATAGTACGAGAGGTGTGGAAAATATGGATCTGGGTCCATCGACAATGATGATTGAAAGCTGTGTCAACGGAAAAATTGACGGGATGTACGTTCAGAATAATGTGGGACAGTCTTATATTCACGCCGGGGTCAATACACTCCTTGCATCTTCAACGTTTACGAATGTGGCAGGATATCTGAATCCGCGTCCATTCCAGAACAGCTTCGGCATAATAGCATATGTGAAGGCATGGTATGACCTGCTGGCCAAGGGCGAGTATCCAAGGGACAATTTCGGCATAATAATACACACTGATTTCTTAAATGATTTAATACAGAATAATTCAGATGTCGGGAAAGCTTTCAGGGATGCCCGCAATACCTACCTGCCAAAAGATGCAAACAGCACATTCCTCTGGGTTCCGCCGCTGGAAGGTTCTTATGGCGGCGTGCTGAAGCCATCATCGAAGGGAACACGCGTTCTCGATAAGAAATACAATACTTTCCTGGAATATGTGCTGTTCGGCGATCCAGCTTTCAATCCATACCAGCCGGTAAACAACGGATGATAAACCCTTTTTCTTTTTCAAATTTTCAAGCATAGATTTTTATAAAAATTTTTTATTATATTAGCCTGATGAGTACGAGAAAGGCAGCAGCCATAATTGCAGCAGTCTTGTTTTTATTAAGCGGAGTTAGTACTTTAGAAAGGCATGGAAACGCATACCAAAGCGCAATTTCTGAAACTAAAATTATAAAATTTTCAAACATCGAGATAAGCAGGGGGAACTATGCAAGTATATCATGTAATGGCTGCTCTTCAACATACAAAGCATCGTATCCAATCATGCCCTATAAATCAGAAACATTAGCATTTCCGTTCGGAACGAAAATTGAAGGCATAGATGTTGAATCGGGCAATATACAGACGATACATCTGGATAAAAAAATAGCCCCTGCTCCAGAGCCGTTGCCTCTGAACATGAAAAATGTAAAGGCAGAGGTGAAAGAAGGAGGGATATATGAAAGCAACGAACCATATCCATCAAACTGGTTCACATATAACATTGGAGCGGGCATTCAAAACGGAGAGCATGCTATATTTCTTTCAATACATGCTTTTCCAGCACGCT
>JAYEJS010000090.1 GCA_034660695.1 Candidatus Thermoplasmatota archaeon
TTTACTACACTTTTACTGATGTAGAATCGATGATCTTTTAAACTTGAGTCATAAACCTTCTTCAAGTCCTTCTCATCGAGATAAGCATAGATAAGCGTAGTGCTGTAAACCAACACTCTTCCTTAAAGAATGACTCATGAGACTCTTTTTGGTGGAATGTGTATCCGCATTCGTCATAGTAAAGCCTATCTCCAGATACCCTATGGCGAATGTTGCATACAGTTCCGCATTGCCGATTACACGCAAACAGAAATCCCAATATTTGAGAGATATGTAGTAGCAAACGATGGATTTATAAAAGAAAAAAAGATTAGGGAGAGAATATCATGTCACGTGAAGATTTTAAGTCTTTCATTCCTGCAGAAGAAAAACTTCCAGAATTGACTCTTAAGGCCGTGCTCGTGGGCATGGTTCTTGCAATTATTATGGGCTCAGCAAATGCGTATCTGGGTCTTTATGCAGGAATGACTGTATCAGCTGCCATACCGGGAGCGATAATGGCACTTGCTCTTCTAAAGCCGTTGAAAGGTAACATACTGGAAAATGTAACAGGCATGATGGGGGCAGCAGCAGGTGAGGCACTGGCAGCAGGAGTGATTTTCACGATCCCGGCCCTCGTTGTTATCGGTGCCTGGGATAATATCCACTATCTGGAAACCACCCTCATAGCACTGATTGGCGGACTTCTGGGCGTTCTATGGATGGTCCCGCTGAGAAGAGCCCTTATAGTAAAAACTGATTTACCATTTCCAGAAGGAATTGCAGTCGCTGCCGTAATTACCACGGCGGCTGGCGGCGGGGGGGGAAGCAAGGGAAGCGAGGGGAGCATATGGATGGTGGTGGGAGCCGCGCTTGCAGCAGTGGTAAAATTCTCACAGGTATCGCTGAATATTTTTAGGGGAAGCGTTGAGAAAGTAGTTGCAGTTGGAAAATATTATATATTGGGGCGATCAACAGAGGGTTATTTTTATGGGGGAAGTGCAGCCTCGCCGGCGCTGCTTGGCGTGGGATATATCGTGGGGCCCAGGATTGCTTCGTTTGTTTTCGCAGGAGGTTTACTCGGCTGGGTTGTTCTGACACCGCTGATTATCCTTTCCACCGGCATGCCCGCAGATGCAACCAGCACGTTAGATGGATTTTATACGATATGGGGGGACTACGTCAGGTATATCGGTGTCGGGGCGATGGTTGTCGGAGGTCTGTACACGATATGGAGCTTGAGGAGCAATCTTATGGGAGGGATAAAAGAAGCCATCATAGGATTGAGAGGAGGAGAAGTAGTGACGAAAAAGAGGACAGATACCGATCTGAATTTTAAAAAAGTATTTCTTACAATTGGATTTCTTGTCATCCCCACATTTATACTATATGCATGGGCGTCCGAGACGTATGCCATATCAGCATTCATGTCGGTATTACTTGTAGTCGCAGCCTTCCTGGCGAGTGCAATAGCAGGGTACATGGCGGGGCTGCTCGGCTCATCAAATAATCCCATATCGGGTGTGACGGTAGCAGTACTGCTTTTCGTGAGCATACTGATGCTGGCATTCGGAGTGACGGGGATAGAGGGCATGACGATCGTGATACTAATGGCAGCTGTTGTGTGTTGTGCAGGAGCTATATCCGGAGATGTCTTACAATCAATGGCGGCGGGCGAGATGATAGGTTCAACACCCTACAAACAGCAGCTTGCAGAAGTATTCGGCATAATTGCGGCAGCCCCTGTACTTGGCATTGTTGTAAAGGCGCTAGATGGGGCATATGGAATAGGCACAAAGAATTTACCTGCCCCTCAGGCGTTTTTAATGGGGGGGATTGTAAAGGGAGTCATTGGAGGAGAGATGGTATGGCCATATGTCATTGCGGGTGCGTTTCTTGCCCTGGTATTAATACTGATGGATATTCCTGTTCTGCCCGTGGCAATAGGAACATATCTGCCGCTCTCCCTCAGCATACCGATTTTTGTCGGGGGGGGTGTAAGGGCTGTAGTGGATAAAATAATAGCAAGGAGATCCACAGGCAATGAAGGGGAGGAGGAACTGAGCGACTGGGAAATGGCCATTAAAAAGCATGGGGTGTCACCCAAAGAAAGGGCCCACCGTACTGGCCTGCTATTCACCGCCGGCCTTATTGCGGGAGAGGCAATAATGGGGGTCATATCGGCGTTCCTGATTATAGGGCATGTGAATTTGAAATTGCTGGAGGATGCACCGTCATGGCCCGGAATGCTTATCTGGTGTTATATCGCATTTCTGGTAGGATATGTTGTATTGAGGGAATTTAACAAAGCCCAATCTGAGAGTGAAAAGTAAAAATTTTAAACTTGAGATAGGGAAAGATGCCAGGCCTATGCGCACCGCGGAGTGGTATGAGGAAGAAGGGCTTGCCAGAATCAAGGCCATCAAATTTGAAGGAAAATTGGGCAAATGGCTTTGCAGGGTATTGAAAAAGCAGAATTACATAGTGGTAAATCTGGACGAAATGGGTTCATTCATATGGAAGAGATGTGATGGAAAAACAACTGTCGGGGAAATATTGAATGAAATGAAAGAAAGCATGGGAGAAAAATTTGAAGAGGAAGGCATGGAGAAGCGCTCTTTTTTGTTCCTCCACATGCTGAAAAACCGCGGGCTTATAACCTGGGAATGAATGATATCTATAGAATAACCATCTGAAAAAAGCTTCTGTTAAAGCATCATAGGCTTATTTCCCGGACAAGCCTTTCCTTTGTTATCTCACCTTTAGGGATTTCCTCTCCATTTATAACTACCGCGGGCACTTCAGTAAAATTATACTTGTTCCACTTCTCTAATCCTTCTTGAGTGTTCACGCTTATCCATTTTATATTCACGCTGTATTCTTTCTCAATTTCCTTGATTATGGGAGTCGTTTCCTCGCAATCACCACATCCTTCCATGTAATAATACTCAACAATTGTTTCTCCTCCAGATGGCAGAAAAAGGAGTAGAAACAGGATCGCTACAAGAGTTAGAAAAGCTGCCATGCCTGCATATAAAATGTGTTTCATTTTTTTCTCTTGATGTATAAAGCAGCGAGGAAAATCACCGATGCAACAACCACGATTAGGGCTACTTCTCCCCACGGAAAGTCGGCTTTGCTTTCCTCCTGAAAGGAAATGCCCAACGCTTTCTTTAAATCAAGAGCTGCAACGGCTTGCTCTCTTGCCCCTAATGCTTCTTTTATTGAAAGAGAAGCGATGGCCATCGCACCACCCTCACTTTCTTCTTTTTCCGCATCTTTCAGGTGTAGTTCTGCCAGCTCAATTGTCATCTCTGCAAATGGAGCATCAACAGTTGGTTCCTTATATACCCTGGAGAGACTCAAGTTCGCGTATTCCAAATACGTCCTGCACATCTTTAGTGCCTCGTCACGGGTATTAAATCCTGGATGAGCAGTTAAATATTCTGCCAGAGATTTTGCGTGAGATGCTTTCATTAAAGCCAGATAATATGACTCAGCCTTGCAATATCCTTTTGCTTCTTCCAAAAGATTTCTCGCTTTCGCTGCTCCTCCAAAACTTTCTACATACTCAACGGCTGTTTCTGCAAGCTCAATCCATCTTGATGCTATAAACTCTGATGCATTTTTTATATCCGTTTCATTCACCTGTGAAGCGTTATTCCTTGTATAGGCGATTTCTATAAAGTCTTCTGCCTTGTGAAGCAGTGATTTTGCCTGTATGCCTGACAGCAAAGCCAAAGTGTATCCCTCTTTTTCCAGATGGGAAGCTGATTTGTTAATAAAACCTTTAGCTTCTCTCACGTTTTTCTCCGCTAAAGCGAGCCATTCCATGGATGCAATGCTTTTCGGAGTTGTACCATTAAATTCTTCACTTATCTCAGAAAAATTTTGCTGGACATCGGCAAGAAGGAGATTACAAGCACTCTCATTTCCCATAGATTTTAGCATAGCGGTCGCATTCTCCATCCAAATTGATGCGAAGCATTTTACTAAAAGCTTATATGAATAAAATGGATACTTTCCTCCATTTTCTTTTGCTTTGACAAAACTCTCGTATCCAGGCACGGACTCGTTTTCGTACATTGCAGAAATTTCGGATAACTCCATTTGGAACAATTGATGGTAGACGCTTCTCTCCTGTCCAATAGAAGCAGGAAATATTGTGGAAAGCACAATGAAAATGAGTAATACAACGCAGGGTTTACTGTTCATCCTTGTCCTCGCTATCCTGAAAAGCTTTCGATATTATATTTATTCCGGCTGAGTTTGATCTCTATTCGTTATTCAACGCACTGTGGAACACAGATTGCTATTGCCCGTGAAGATATAAGGGCCCCCATGATCATTAAAGGAATTTCAATAAGCCCATCCAAAGGCATGAGATCGGGGATGAAGGCTGGGATTACCACCCCTATAACAAAGCCAACCCAGAAGAGGGGGTGGCTGAGCGTGCATTTGATCAAGCATGACCAGTTTATGGGAGGGAATGTTTCGCCCGAATATGCTATTTCACCATCAGAATATGCTATATCTGTAACACCTTCCTCTCGCTGGAGGTTGAACAGGAAACCGTTCGAGATTGGTTTTGCTGATAAGATGCCTGCATCGCTTACTTGATTCCCTTTTATGAAAGATATAAGGACGCCCATAGCTAGTGGAGTTACCACGAGTGCTGGTTTTCCTTCCGTGACAAACGATTTGTCAAAAACTGGCTTCACGTCATATTGGGTGATCAACCGCTCTATCATTGGAGAGTTTTTCAGGATGGTTATTTCATCGTTTGCTTTCTCCACTTTTCCTTCCTGTCTCCAAGGATGACATGCGATTGCTGGAGCAACCGCTGTCATCAATATTGCGACGGATAAGGCTATACTCAAGATTGCTTTCCGTTTCATGTTTCCCACATTTGAATAGCGTTTTAATTATTATTTGTTCCGGTGGAGACTGTTCCGTCTGTTGTTGTTGTAACAGTGGTACCGATAGCGGGGATCGTCATGGTAACATCCTCCGAGGTAGCATATATGTCCACTGCAACTGAGGAAGTAGAACCTTGTCCACTACTCTGGGCAGCACACCATCCCATACACCCCACGATAGGACTAGAGAACATTGCAACTCCCATGTACCCAACAATCAGATTAAATGGAAAGTCTATAAGACCCCCCTCACCAAAGAGACCGTACAAAATAAGTGCCTCTGAGAGGAGCCACCACCAGAGGGGGACATCATCCAAACAATTATCAACACAATCTCCCCATCCACCAGAGTCTGAAGTCTGCGCCATCATCGTCTGCGAAGCTACTACTCCCCCGCTCGTTTCGGACACGGTTATATCATCAAAGGAAGAAGCCGAATATAACACTTCAGTGCCGTCCGGTGAAACAGAGTATAATGCACCGTCTGTTATGGGCTCCATTACTGTACATCCCACCTGGCTTACTTCTCCGTTGGATAGGTGGATTATCAGAGAAGCTTTTTCCTCGCTGGGTGTATTCAGGGGAACGGTTACAATCGTTTTGGAACTGTCGACGTCTTTGATTATTGCACTGTTAAAATTAAGGTCAGCACCAGATGCACTCAGAGCGTTCAACACATCCTGTACCTCAGCCGAGTTTTCTGTGTTTGTGATTGTTGTTTTCTCCGTTGTCGTCAATTCATCAAAAGTTTTTACTCCAGTTGATGTGGGCTCACAGGCATCGGTTTCTATCACAAGTGGCATCATCGACACAGTCACCATTGCTATCGCCAAAACAAAACCCAAGATTTTTGCTTTTTGTTTCATTTTTTCCACCAGAACTATAATATGTGTATATATATAGACTTTCGCCAAAAGTTTTATTCTCAAGTTTAAAAGATCCTTGATTTTTCCTTCTGTAGAAGTGTAGTAAAATTTTAGAATTTTCGCTGCTAAATAACTTTGATATACCTATCTAGTCCTAGTTGCGAAAAAACAGCAGCTTGTACAGGGTTCATCTCCTTGACTTTCAACTGAATATCACCTGTCCGAACATCTTTCACTAGAGCTACTTGTAAGTCTCTCAATTCTTCAAGGAGTTGCTCGTCACTAACAGTAACTCTTCGGAGTTGTTTTTTTATCAATCGAATAAAAGAGAGTGCCATCACACATAGAAATATGTGAACCCTTATTCTGTCATCCTTATCATGATAAACAGGTGGTATTGGGATGAGTAATTTTCCATGGAGCCACCTAAATGTTTTCTCTACCTTATACTTGCTGTGGTATGCCTTTACAGTTCTTCGTGTATCCCATTTTTTGAGATCAGTAAATATCACATTTTTCCCAAATTTTTCCATCATTTTTTCTTCTTTTTCTTCGAGTAGTTTCCATTCGAACTTCCTGTTTTTCCCGTCGATATCCCACCAGTACACTGCTCTGTACTGCTTTGGGATCGCTTGAGTGATGTTTGTTGTTAATCCTTTGACAGTCATTCGTTTTCCTCTACCTTTCTTTCTCTCAAATTTTTCTTTTAGCTCTGTCAATTTTTTGTTGATGTTTTCCTTTCTTTTCTCCCAAGTTCTTGCCTGTCTCTTTTTCGTGTTTGGATTATATGTAACAATGACAGTGAACTCTCCTAAGTTCCACAGTTCTCTAGAGGTCCTGTAGGCTTTTAAAGCTGTACCATTTCTCATTCGATAAATAAACTTAAATTCCTCTAAAGGGATCTCTAATAGATCTGGTACTTCATCGAATGATATAGAACCAACTATGTGGCAGTTTTCTAACACCTCCCTAATATTATCCTCTGAGTTGTTTCCTTTGTCAAAAACAATAGTAATCTTGCTAGAGTTACGGCATAATTTTTGAATCTTGCTCACAATCTCGTTTATACTTCTTTTGAATAGATGAGCATCGTTTTCGTTTCTAGGATACACTGAATGGTACAATGGAATTTCATCCTTACTTAAGACAATACCTGTACCGATGATGTTCTTATCAAAACGCTTATCTTTAGCATACCCTGGGTTAGGAAGTTCTTTATCACCCCAGTTCTCGATGTTTGTAGAATAATTAGAAGTATCCCATAGGACAAGAGATGGTTTCAGACCAAGTGAAACAAGCTTTGCACCGAATTC
>JAYEJS010000091.1 GCA_034660695.1 Candidatus Thermoplasmatota archaeon
CTTTACACTCGGCAAAAACAATATCTCCATGATATCGGGGATTAACCGCTGCTTTCACTGACATCATTGGCATAGCTAACACCCCTACAATCGCTATTGCGATCAATATTTTCCATCTTCCTTTCATTTTCCTTCATCTTTTGACCCTCTCCGGTGAGGTTCCTTTATCATTCCGCCGGAGCCGTCATATAATAAATGCAAAAATACTTTAAATAAATTACGCATAGTTGTTTGTAGTTTTTTTTGAATTTTTAATTACAAGTGACAATATACTCAAGCTGGATTAGAAAGACAATATTGTTCTCTGAGAACAATTTATATACCACTTTTGGCATAGCTATAATTATTATGACAAAACATACTTCAGTATCATTACCAAAGGGGATGCATGATGCAATAAAAAGAATAATTGGAGAAAATCCTGAGATGGGATATACAAGTGTGGCTGAATTTTGCAAGGATATACTTAGGGATAAAATAGCAGAAGCGATGAAAAATAAATGACGGACGATGAGAAATCATACAGATAAAAATCAACGTGATTCTCAACGAAAAGCGTTTTTCATCTTCTGGTTTGAGAGTTCATTATTTTGATTCCGATATATCGAAATTATGTATGTCTAATAACTATAAATATATCCATCCCATTTTTATGGGCAATGCATGTACTTGTTACTGGTGGGAGCGGGTTCATCGGGCAGTATCTGGTGAAGGAACTGGTTGAGCATGGATATAAGGTTAAAATATTGACACGGCAATCACCACCGAAAATCAATGAGGCAAGCATAGTTCACGGTGATATAACAAAACCAGAAACTCTTATTCCTGCTCTTGAGGGCGTGGATGCCGTATTTCATAATGCAGCTTACGCAATGGACTGGGGTAAAAAAAGTGAAATTTACCGGATAAACGTTGAAGGAACTTTGAACATTGCTGAGGCATGCAGAAAAAAAGGAGTGGACAGGATTGTTTTTACAAGCTCTGCCGGGGTGTACGGATTTCCAAACAGCAGAGAGAAAATAACCGAAGGCAGTTCAAAAAAGCCATTGAATGCATACCAGAAGTCAAAGGTTGATGCGGAAATATCACTAAAAAAATATAAAAATCTGCATGTCTCAATCATTAGGCCTCCTTTGGTTTTGGGTGCAGGAGCAAAAGCAGCAGAAATTATTCTCTCAAGGCTGGAACAGAAAAAGATGGTATATATAGGAACTGAAAATAATCAAATTTCCATAGTTCACCCGATGGATGTTGCCCAGTGTTTACGATTGGCACTCGAGAAGGATGAAGAAGGCAATACCTATAACGTTGTTAGTTTTGTCTGCACTGTGAAAGAGTTATTCGAGGAAATTTCTGCCCAACTGGGTACAGACCCGCCGCGTGGGCGCATGCCCTTTTTCCTTGCTTATGCTGCCGCATTATTTGCAGAGCTATTTGCCCAAACGGAACCATCGCTCACCAGATTCAGGATAAAATCGCTTGGGACAACAAGAATAATAAGTTGTGAGAGGGCCAGAAGGATGCTGGGGTATACACCAAAATTTGATTTACAATCGACTGTGGAGGATATGGTATCAGGGCATAAGATGCATAATCAAATTTAAAATAAGAATGAAGTGATAAAGGGAAAAAGGAGGTTAAAGATTGAATACCTCCCTGAGAATATATTTCTTCCAAATATTTTTTCAAGTAACACTGCAAAAGTATTTTCATACGATTTTGGCATGCTGACCGACAATGGATCAGACCACTCACTTTCAGCACCATATTCATCTTTTGCCTTAACTCTAATATTATAATTCCCATCCTTGATCCACCAATTATAATATCGAATTGTTTCTCCTGATGGATATGGTCCAAGCCAACCGCTATCGGTTCCACCGCCCCAATCAAACCAGTAAGAGAGATTTTCACCATCTAAATCACTGCTACTGGTGCTGTATACATACAACCAGTTGATTCTCCCCTCAGATCTACCGATTGGTCTCTGTGGTTTTTCTGGTGGATGATTATCAACAATCCTTAATGTTTCATCTCCAACAAATTTCACTGCACTTGCTATAGTTGGATATTCCGCACAGGCGATATCAAATGCCTTTTTCACTCTAAAACCATCATTCATCCTCTTAAACATTTCCCCCTGCCAAGGTAATGAAACAGACCAACCCGAGTGACTACCCATACCCGTATATCCAATTGTTACTGTGTCTGTCATTTGTCCTTTTCTGAACTCATAAGATAATGTATCTGGGCCAGTCTCTGTCATACCATCGCAACTACCGATAAAAGCAAATTTTATTTGTTCTCTATTAGCCATATCCTCCCGAAGAATAGTCGAGTCATAATAGTAATACTCACTTCCATCAAAACTTGCCAAGAACGAATAACTCCCTCCATGTGCAATCTCATAGAAAAATGTAACATTTTTATTTCCAACATAAAAAGAAATTACATCCGTTGTTGGTGAGGCGAGACTTACTGTAGAATCACACCATACTTTAAACCACCTGTCAGCATTAATTCTCCAGCTCATCCAGCAGCCAGGTCCTACTTCTTTATCATAACCATTCAATGAAAAACCTTTTTCAGATGGTGTAGAAATCCCGTCGCCGATAATGTTTCCTTCAAAGTCGTATAACACTGTTGTACCATCAACTTGTCTTACCTCCAAACACACGGTAGGATAATCTTGGTTATTATAAAAGGTATAAAAATATCCTAAATCCTTTTCATCAACAAAGATAACCGGTTTCTTCCAGAAATAATCAATTGGTTCAAAATAATCTATATCAAAATCATCGAAAGAAAAAGTGATGTCTCTCCACTGCTTCTTGTATTCAACCACCTCACCACCAACACCATCGAGATGCAAAAGAATAGAGTCATTCTTAACTTCAAAACCATCTACCATATGCTTCCAGTACATGACATATCTATCACCAATTACCTTATCCACATCAAGAACTTTATCTTTGGTCATCTCTATATCGCTAATAACATCTTCATATCCATTTATATAAAAATCATGCCAATCATTAATTTTGCCATGCCCGTTATGCTCACTCAGCACAACAGAAACACCAGATACTGAAAGCAATATAACTACAAACAAACATAATACTATTTTAATCCCTGCTTTCCTCATTTTTTTCATACAAAATATATAATTGTTTACTGATATTTAAAAGATTATAATCATTATTCGGCATATATGGCAGGTCTTAGTGGCTCTGCCTTTGCCTTTTTGTTACCGGGATCGGGCACATCATCATCTGCAGAAAAAATTTCTACTTCTGCATTCAATTCTTTTCTTAGAAAGCCCTTTGCATTTTTTAAATAACCGGTTTCATCAACTCTCGCAAATTTGTTTCCTCTGCTCACATCCTTTATAATTTTCTGGGCAAACCTCGGTACATGCTTTGCATATGATTTGATGTCTTTATTACTCATCAATTCTTTCATTAATGTTCCCATGTCAAGTTTTTTATTTTCTGCAAGTTCTGTTGCTTTCTCTGCTACAGTCCATTTCCATGAAGGCGAGGTGTAAATAAAAATTTTTGAAGGTTTTATCTTTGTAACATCCAGTATTTCTTTGATATCTTCCACGGTTTTTATCAACAGCTGCTCGCTTCTCAATACTTCCTCATTTACTGGCTTTTCTTCGGGAAATAAATCTTCAGATACAAAACCTTCCTTGCCAAGATTTTCCCACATCTCTTCCGCAATGTGTGGCGTGAAGGGGCACATCATTTTTATCCAGTCCCCCATCAATTTTTTAACCACCCTGCTGTTTTTTCCTCCTCTTTCCATATACCATTGAAAGGTGTTATAAATATCAAAAAATATGATGTTTGCAGCCTTCCTTAATTCATAATTTTCCATCGCTCTTTTTATATCCCTAATTTTCTGGTTGAGCATTGCTTCCAGCCAGTCGTCTATGCTGCTTTCCTCCTCCTTTTGTATTCCGAGCAGATGGTCATGCATATTCCAGAGCTTGGCAAGTCTGCTCCTATAATTTTCTACCTTATTGTTGTCCCATTCTACGTCAACATACGGAGAGCCGATATGGGCATAATAGAGGCGCATTGCATCTATGCCATAGAGAGTGGCAGCATCTGGTATGGGTACTGCCCCTCCTTTTGATTTTGAAATTTTTTCTCCACTTTTCTGTATTATCCACCAGTTGACGAATATGCCTTTGGGCCAATGCTCTGCTTCCATGATTGCAACATGATTCATTATGAAGACAGGGAAATGAACGGTCTTATGCTCCTTTCCTCCGAGGTTTATATCTACGGGATACCAGTAAAGAAAGTCATCTCTGATTTCCTTCCACATCGAATTTTTTTCTTTTCCTCTGCCCAGAAAAACATAATCAAAGAATTCATTGTCCATGTCATCTGTCTTTAGCCTTCTCTCATTTACATATTTTGATATGACGTAGTATGCTGGGTAAAGTGCCGAATCGGAAATGGGCTCGATAATCCACTCCTTTTTGAACGGAAATTCTGTTCCAAGCCATGAGCCCTGCCGGATGCATGCCCTGTCTTTAAACCAATCCAAAACTTTTGGCAATTCCTGCTTATATTCTTCAGGATATATGTCCATGCTTGCAGCATGCTCTTTACTCATTCCGGTCAATTCTTCATCACTATAGCGGATAAACCACTGATCTGGCACAATTTTTATTATGACTTCGTTGCCGCATCGGCAGACAACACGCTTTGAAAATTCCCTCATAATGGATGCCTTCCCTTCCTCGATGAGCATATTCTTCACCGAATCTTTTATTTCAGAAATTTTTATGCCCGCATATTCTCCACAACTTTCATTTAACGTTCCTTTGTGAAATTCTTCCTTATATACTTCCTGTGTAGCTTTTTCCAATGCATCTTCTTCATTCTGATTCTTTATCCCCATTTTCTCTACAACTTCCTTTGCAGGAATGGTGTGTCCCCTAACAGAAATGATGACAATCGGCTCAATATCTGATTGCAAATCTTTTAATGCGATGTAGTCATACGGGGCATGGGCTGGAACGGACATGACAATACCCGTAGCCACGTTGGGATCGGCAAATGTAGCCGGTAAAATTGGGACTTTCCTTTCCACTACTGGAACGGTGCATTTCTTTCCGACGAGTTCTTTCCCGGAAACGGTTCCAATCGCCTCCACTTCCTTGTTCATCTGATTAGAAATTTTTTGGCTACCCTGCTCTGAGAGAATCCACTTTTCATTGCCCACCATGGTTATAACGTACTCTTCATCGGGATTAATCCACATGTTTGTAACCCCGAATATTGTTTCCGGGCGGAGCGTGGCAGCTGGTAAAATCATATCATCCATCTGGAATTTTATGACGGTAAACTCGAGAATTTCTGCATCTCCCCCTTCCGATATGTCTGTCTCCGACTTGTCCACCGCTACAGGCCCGCAATTCGGACAAAAAGGAGCGAAGTGGGGCTTCTGAATCAACAATCCTTTATCTTTTAATTTGTGAAACTGCCACTCTATGAATTTTTTGTAGCCCGGCGAAATAGTATCCATGAGTCGTGAATAGTCTATAAAAAATCCAAAGGGTTTCCAGTAATCTTCAACGTACACCTTACTGAAGTATCTCACAACCTCTTCCGGGTCGGAAAGTTTTTTTATTACATCATCAGGGCATCTGTTATCCCTCAAATATTTGAGCATACCAGACTCTTTCCTGGCCACTTTCTTCGCCAGGCTTACGGTGGGCAGCCCGGATGCATGAAAGCCAGCCGGGAAACAGACGCTATAGCCTGTCATTCTCTTGTATCTTGCGATAATATCTGCATAGGCAAACCCTCTCATGTGCCCGACATGGAGATATCCAGAAATGCCCGGATACGCAAAATGTATGAAGAATTTTTTTCCATCTTTTTTCGCCTTATAAAGCCCTGCCTTAAACCATCTTTCCTGCCATTTTTTTTCTATGGCCGTGAAGTCTACCATCAGGATGCTATAATGGAGTGATTTATATAAGAGTTGTGAATAAAAAGGGAGTTCTGTTAAGTTCGAGGTAAATTTCAGTTCTGTAACACAATGGTGATAAAAGAATAAGTATTTGTAGACGTTTTTAATTATAATTATATGCTTGTCTTTGTTCACGGGATGTTATCCAATGCTGATGTGTGGCATCCTGTTATTGATTATTTTAATGAGAGGGGTTTTTCATGTAAAGCAGTAAATTTAAAAGAAGGATTGGATTTGAGAAAAGTTCATTTTCAAGATTATGTAGATAAAGTAAAGGCAGTGGTAACAGAAAACGATATAGTTATAGGACATTCAATGGGCGGTTTGATTGTCCAGAAAGTAGCGGAGGAAGCCAGTATAAAGGGCGGTGTTGCTATATGCTCTGCAGCACCAAAGGGAGTGAAGTTTCATGGTGACATTGTGCTATCCTCTGCTAAATATGCACCAAAAGTTATCATGGGAAAGCCGTTTAAAGAAGATTATCCTTATGTTAGGAAATATATGTTGGTCGGGGTAGAAGAAGAAGAGGCGAAAAATATCTATGAAAAATTGGAGGAACAATCAGCAATTGTTACGCATGAACTGGGAAGGAACAAGATAGCGGTAGATGAAAAGAAAGTGAAATGTCCCCTTCTTTTCATTGCGACAAAGAAGGATAGAGTATGTTCCCCTGAATTGGTTAAAAGAATTGCAGAGAAATACAATGCAGAATACAGGTTGTATGATGGTTGCCATCATTTTTTTGTAATAAAAATTGGCGAGATATAGCTGAGGGAGTCCACAAATTTATAATGCAGTTACAAATAGGAATTTAAAGCGGAAGTTCCAAGGATTTTTCTGTTAACTTTTTGAATTCTATATCTAGTAATTGGCAATAAAAAACAGAGTCCACATATCCAAATGTGGTCACTAAAAATTTAGAAATACCGCAAGTTTTATTAG
>JAYEJS010000092.1 GCA_034660695.1 Candidatus Thermoplasmatota archaeon
CGAAAACTCTGTTTTCCATCCCTCGTTTTCCTCCATCTGAAAATTTTAGAGGAATAGATTGTTTCTTCTCGTCACCCGAGGAGAAACAATTAGGTTACAAAATGGAGCTTATTCGTAGAGACTATTCTTCATGCGGGATTTGAGCCTGTTCCGAGAAAAACACATCAAAATTTTGTTATAGGTATTCTAGCAAAAGTTAAAATCTGCATGTATATTTCCCAATACATGAAAAAAGTCATGATGGCCATTACGCTCTCTTTGATAATAATTCTGCCTGCCGTCGGATTAGAAAACAGTTTTTTTGAAAAAGGAACAGCAGTCCATGAAAATTCAAGTGAACTGTTTCCCCTTCCGGAGAAATTCAGCTGGCGAAACATAAACGGAACGGATTTTACCACGCCGGTAAAAAATCAGGAGCCGTGCCCGAGTTGCGAGGCATATGCACTGGTTGCCGCCCTTGAGACAATGGTGCAGTATAAGGCGGGGTATCCTTTCGGATGTGATTTGTCTGAAGCCCATCTATTCTTTTGCTCGGGCGGAACATGCAAGTGGGGCGTGAATGTAAGCCATGCCGCTGACTACATGATCGAACATGGAGTGCCTGATGAGGGATGTTTTCCAGATCCCCACAGGAAGACCGACATGCCATGCAACATGACGCTGCCGGGCTGGGAAAACAGGACTGTAAAAATAAAAGAATGGGGATGGGTTGAAAACGATATGGATAGCATAAAGAGAGCATTGATTGAGCATGGGCCACTGGTCATATGCATATTTATCTGGGAGGATTTCATGCATTACCGCGAGGGCATTTACAAGCATCGCTGGGGAATGCTTAAGGGGGGACATTTAGTGAGCCTTTTTGGTTATAATGATGAACAGCAATGTTGGATAGTCAAAAACAGCTGGGGGGAGAACTGGGGCGAAGACGGCTGGTTTAGAATGGCATATGATGCGGACATGCTCATACCAAGATGTTATGGAGGAACAGGAATACTTTATATTGGCAAGCCATACGGAAATTTCATGCCCGATGTTCCGAAGGTGCATATCGAGGAACCGAGACGGTACCATACTTATTTATTCGGAAAGGAAATTCCATCAATATTCGGGAGAGTGCTTTTCCAGGTGGGCATTCCACGAGTCTTCGGATATACAGATGTGGATGTGAACGTAACAAACGCGGAAAGAGTGGAATTTTATGTTGACGGCGAAATGAAATATACTGATGATGAACCCCCATTTTTGTGGCAGATGGATGTGCCTATAGGAATGCATACGATAGAAGTGTTTGCCTATAATGAAGACGAAAAAATGTCAAAAGATATGGTAGATGTTTTTGTTAATGCATAAACTATAATAAAACAGAATCACATTACAAAGTAATGGAGACCAAAAATAAAATTTCCATAATTGCAGTGTTTATTCTCATATTAATTACATCGGTCCTTTTATATTACTGGTGGGTAGACCAAAATGGCGAGAGAGAGCCATCTGCCGTACTTGATGTAGATCACAAAAGCTTTACAATATATGAAGGAAATTGCATATCCATCTGCCTTTCTTTTAAATCTAAAGAAAATTATCCAATTGCTACAGATGTAGAATGGGAAATAACTGCTGCAGGAGATACGGGAAAGATAACGTATCCGCCCGGCATAAATGTATCTGCCACGAATTTATCGGGTATGCTATCCGCGGTATATCATGCTCCCGATGATGTCGATGTGATGAATCACACGGTAAAGATAGTCGCGAGGACCGCCTGGCAGGGTGAAAAATATACGGCAGAAATAAATGGAACAGTGCAGCCCATTCTCCACAAAACCAGGCTATCTCTTTCATGTAGCAGAAAAAAAATGATAGCAGGAGAAACGGCCATCATCAAAGCAACGCTGATGGGCTATGTAAACCAAAAATGGCAACCTATGGCAAATAAAACAATAGAGTGGGCATTCTTTGGAAAAGAAAATAATACGGCAACGCTCAAAAAATTGGGCGAAAGAAAAAGCGTGACGAACTATGCAGGCAAATCGGAAATCCCATTTTTCCTGTCGGATGCGAATGATACAATGAATATAATTTGCTCGGCAAAATTTGAGCAAAATTTGTCAGGGGATGTGGACTACACGGAATGCAGCCGTTTAACCAATGTAACTGTTGTCCCGGAAAAACCGGGGGATTTTCCCGTGGTGCTAATCCATGGATGGATCGTCTCCTCGACAGACTGGCTTTTAAATTATACCTGGTGGAATCTGACACAAAAGTTGGAACAAAGAGGCTTCAAAATACTTGATTTTGATATAAGCAAGCCGGGAATACAGTACCTTACATACGACCCGGACTGGAAAGACCGCCATATACCCTGGATAGCGGCAAGGGTGAACGATGAAATAGAAAAAGCATTGGTCTTGAATGGATATTCCCCCAACCAAACAATAGATATCGTTGCCCACAGCATGGGTGGTCTGGTATCAAGATTCACGGCAGAACATGGGGGAGCGGATGTTGATTACTGGAACGATTCATGGATGCCGGGCGATGAAGGGTGCCCGTGGTACGGCGACGGCGACCCTGATATCAATATAGGTGGCGAACAAATAGACGATTTGATCGTTGTCGGTACGCCCTGCCACGGCGTTCCGCCGGGCATAAACTCAAGCATTCTTAAGATAATAGGATATCTTTACTTTCCGTGGTGGATAGGGCAAGTACCCGACATGATATATAATTCCAAATTTCTGGAAGCGATGGGATACCGGGGAACCGATATGGTCGACTATTATGCTGTCGGAGGTGACATAGGGTTTATATTCGGCATGCCGATGGATTTTGACGGAGACGGTACTGCACACACCTCTGACGGACTGTGCCCTACCGAAAGCTCTTATCTGGAAGGCAAGCCATTGTATATAGTGGAAGGGAAAGCATGGCCCAACGGAAACGCAGATCATGTTTCTTTGACGGCCATAAATGATGATGTTCACGAGTATATCATAAGCAAGCTTGTATAAACAGGTCTGGAAAAATTATTAAATAGCGGGATTGTTAATCGACCAATGAAAGTGCAGCCCCCGTTCAGCATATTGTTTCTTCTTATAGCCCTGCCATTATTATTTATGCTGTTCGGCCTTATCTTTGTCGGGGCCATAAGCATGGCTTTTCAGAAACTTGGTTTTTCTCCAATTCTTGCGATTTTTCTCCTCTTCGCGGTACTTTTTGGGAGTTTCATCAATGTCCCAGTCTGGAAGATAAAGGGTATGCAGGAGCGCTACACGTATGATATGTCATCTTTTCTACCCAAACAGGTTAAGACCATTTCAGAAGGAACGACAAGAGTGGATATAAACATTGGAGGGGCCATTATACCTCTTGTAGTATCCATATTCCTGCTGTCCCGATTGGCTGTGAAACTGTATCCCCACCTTATGTTTGCCACGATTTTTATGGCGGCTATATGCTACAAACTGGCAAGGCCTGTACAGAGAACAGGTATAGCAATGCCCGCTTTTATTCCCCCCGTTCTGGCATCGCTGGCCGGTGTTATACTCGCTCCACAAAATGCTGCTGTCGTTGCCTTTATTTCAGGAGTTGTGGGCGTGCTCGTGGGGGCCGACCTGATGAATATAAGGAAAATAGGGAGGATAGGAGCGCCAGCAGTATCCATAGGGGGAGCGGGCACATTTGACGGTATATTTCTCACCGGGATACTGTCCGTGATGCTTGTTGCGATAGTATGAAGGAAATAGAATTATTCCATCCGTTACTTCAAAAGGTTGTCAGGGAAGAGGGGTTGAAAGAGCTTACAGAACCCCAATCGAAAGCAATACCTGAGATATTAAAAGGAAAAAATTGCTTGCTGATAGCCCCGACTGGCATGGGAAAAACAGAAGCGGCACTCCTGCCCATTTTCAATCTCTTTCTAAAGGAAGGCAAGGCAAAGGGAATATGGGTATTGTACATAACACCTCTACGCGCCCTCAACAGGGACATGCTCCGCCGGACAATTTCATGGGGAAATAAGCTCGGTATAGACATAGCGGTTCGCCATGGTGACACTACGAAAAAGGAAAGAAAGAGGCAATCATTGCATCCGCCTGACATGCTCATCACAACTCCTGAAACGCTCCAGATACTTTTTACGGGAAGAAATTTAAGGAATAGTTTGAAAGATGTGAGATGGGTAGTCATTGACGAAGTTCATGAACTTGCAGGAGAAGAAAGAGGGGCACAACTTTCCGTCGCCCTTGAAAGACTGCAAGAAATATCAGGTAATTTTCAGCGCATAGGGCTTTCCGCTACTGTTGGAACGCCGCATGAGGTTGCAAAATTTTTTGGGGGAGGAAGAAAAGTCGAGGTAATAGAGGTAAATGCCGGGAAAGAGATGGAAATCGATGTGGAATTTCCTGAAGTAAAGGGAAATGACAAAAAAATAGCCGAAAAGCTGGAGTGCGACATTAAATCTGCTTCTGTGGCGAGGAGGATTGAAGAAATAATGGAGAAGCATAGTTCCATTCTTTTTTTTGTGAATACAAGAGATACTGCAGAATTGCTTGCCGCCCACCTTCACGGAATCGGATTGCCTATAGAAGTACATCACGGTTCATTGTCAAGGGAATCACGGATAGAGGCCGAGGAAAAGTTTAAGGAAGCGAAGATAAAATCGCTGATTTGCACCTCGTCTCTGGAACTGGGCATAGATGTCGGGCATACCGACTTTGTAATGCAGTATAATTCACCCAGGCAGGTGACAAGACTAGTGCAGAGAATTGGCAGAAGCGAACACCATGCCGGCGGTACCGCAAGGGGAAAAATACTTGCGGCAAATCCCGAGGATTTTGTGGAGAGCGTTATAATCACCCGAAAAGCGATTGACGGCGAACTCGAAAAAACAAGGATAAGAAAAAATCCGTTAGCTGTTCTTGCAAACCAGATACTTTCCATCACGACGGAATACGGAAAAATAGAAAGCAGTAGAATGTATGAAATTATAAGGAGGGCGTACCCTTTCAGAACTCTGGACGAAAATAAATTTTTACAGGTGCTGAAACAGTTAGAGAACCAGCGCATAATATGGTATGACGGAAATACCATTGGAAGAAAAAGAAAAACAAGAAATTATTTTCTTGAAAACATATCCATGATTCCAGATGAAAAAAGCGTGGAAGTATATGACATATCCACAAACAAAAAAATCGGCACGCTGGATGAAAGTTTTGTATTGAACTACTGCAAACCGGGGGCGAGATTTATCATGGAAGGGAGGGCATGGGAAGTAATCCGTAACGATGAATATCTGACAGTTTCTCCCACGAAAAGGACGCACATGGTGCCCGACTGGGCGGGGGAGGAAATTCCCGTACCGTTTGAAGTGGCACAAGAGGTAGGAAAAACGAGGAGGATGGTGGCAGAGAAAAAAGTGAAGGATGAAAGCGGTATCATCGAAATGGAAATTAATGAGCAAATTAGGTATAACTTTCTCGTTCCAACCGATAAACTTGTAACCATAGAAGAAGGAGAAGGCATTGTCTACATAAACACACATTTTGGATCCAGGACAAATGAAGCAGCGGGCAGAATCATCGCCTCTCTTCTTGCCCAGAGGCTCGGGGAGAGCATTACCATGAATAGCGATGCATACAGAATTTACTTACGAGTTACGCATCCCATAAACCCGGAAATGGTAAGAGAAATAATGCTCAATACAAATCCTGAGGGAATAGAGGAATTGATGAGAATCGTCCTCAAAAAAAGCACGTTTATAAGATGGGAATTGATAAAAGTTGCAAGAAAATTTGGCGTGCTTGGCAGGGATGCCGATTACAAGAAAATTTCGGTAGAAAAAATAGTGGATGTTTTTGAAGGATTGCCTCTGATGGAGGAAGTGGTGGACAGATTTATGTGGGATAAGATGGATGTTGAACACTCAAAACAAGTTTTCAGGGAAATGCAGAAAGGAAACATATCAATAAAAATTCAGGGCATATCCCCCTTCGCATTGGAAGGCGAAAAAGCAAAGGGAGAAATTTTTCATCCGGCGGGGCTTGACCCGGTCATACTAACTTCGCTTAAAAAGAGATTGATGAACGTGCACATAAGCCTCACATGCATGAACTGCTCTTATGAATGGAATACAACGGTTGGAAGAGTCAGGCCAATATGTCCGAGATGCAGTGGAAAAATGATAGCAGTGGTTAAAGGACATAAAATTGGTGATGTAAGCAATAAATCTCTTGTAAAAAGCGCTTCACTGGTTGCATCGTACGGAAAAAAGGCGATTATGGTTCTGGCAGGATACGGGATAGGACCGGATACCGCTGCAAGAATACTTGGAAAACAGAAGGACGGAGATGGCCTACTCAAAGAAATATTGAAGGCAGAAATAAATTATTCGAAGACGAGACGGTTCTGGGATTAAAGCTAAATAAATCTGTTGTGCTAGAAATCCAAGGGCAAAATAAATAAATGCTGCCTCTTTCCAAAAGCATGACGAAGCACACTACGATGTCTCTTCCCAAGTCATTATACGAATCTGTTAAGTAGACCAAACCTTAAATTTTGATTTCTAACTTGTTAGGTGGCACAAACGCATTTTACTACCATTAAGTTTATATTCTTGTGCACCCTAACTATTATTGATATGTCATATATTGAAATTAAAATAATAAAAGGCATGAAGTATCGTTATGAAAGAACAAGTTATAGGGTCGGAAAGAAAGTGAGACACAAAAGTAAATATTTGGGACCTATCGGGCCTGTAAATAAAAGGAGAAAAATAAATGCTGGTAGAAAGCCTAAGCTAAGAGTTAGAGATCTAACAGAGGGAGAGAAGGAGTTTATCTGGCAGAATCTCAAAAACAGTAAGAGTTTTATCAAGGATA
>JAYEJS010000093.1 GCA_034660695.1 Candidatus Thermoplasmatota archaeon
TAATAAAACTTGCGGTATTTCTAAATTTTTAGTGACCACATTTGGATATGTGGGCTCTGTTTTTTATTGCCAATTACTAGATATAGAATTCAAAAAGTTAACAGAAAAATCCTTGGAACTTCCGTTGGAATAGGACTCCTGCCTCAGCGATTGGGCTTAACGTTTCCAGCAAACAATGTCAACGGAAAGAAAAAGGGTTGCAAGGGATGTTATACGTCGTTACCACAGTAATCACCACAACGCCCGTTTCTTCTATAGTTTTCTTACCTCCTCCAGAAATGCAGGGCGTTTCTTAAATTCTACTTTTAAAGCGGAAAAACGCTGTTCCCATTTCAATCCTTCATTTAATATATCTGTATAAATGTGTTTAACCAGCGCCAAATATCTTGCTGCAGTACGATATGTTCCTCTATTACCATTTTTGATGTTACTATATGCCTTTTGCCAGTAATATTTAATAACATCTTCTGGGAACTCTTCTTTTAACTGGTTTGCGTACTCATCGAAGTTGTAATCTGTATCGAACCCAAATCCAATGCCAGATTGTTTTTTTGGTGGATTTAATAATATATGTATCACTTCTTTTTTCATGCCTTTATCTAGACATATTCGCAGATAATCTTCCAGATCTTTCTCTCGAATTTCTCGGATAATTTTCGGCTCGATGTTTTTCCAATCCGCCTCAACCAAGAACTGTTTCATTTTATTGTAGTGCACATAGGACCTTACTTCTGGTATGTATCCAATTGTTTTCACATACTCGAATGCTTTCAGAAGTGCTCTTTTGGCGTTTTCATAATCATTCTGTGTCTTATAATATTCAAATAATCTATCCAGCATTACTTTTTCATCGCTTTTTTTCTTGAGTGCATACTGTATGACCCGCTCCAGATTATCGCTATCTCTACTTTTTGCATAATAGTCAGACAAAAATTCAAACAATTCCGTCAGTCGTCCATCTCCTTTTAATAATCCCTCTTCTGCTATTTCTACCGCTCTCTTGCTCTCTCCTTTCTGGATATAGAATTCTGCTAGATCCCAGTAATCCATACCATAGTGGAGATCTTCTTTACGCATTTTTAAGTATGCATCGTCATCCTGTAGATATTTTTTCTGAATTCTCATAATCAGGTCTTTTCTCCACTCCGTCGGGTTCTCTCCGAGTTTTTTCACAAGATATTGCCATTCTTCTTTTGTCTTGCAAAGTGTGAAGCATATATCCATCATTTTATCTTCAAATCCAGAGTTGTGAACATTATACTCCTCAAAAAGTTCATCCATGAACTCAAATTTTGCCTCTGTTGATATCTTCCCTTTTTCAGCCAGATTCTCGATATCATCGAGATAACTATAGCATTCATCTTCTTCATCTTCCGGTCCACCTCCATATTCGTTGAATTGCGAAATAATGGATTTAGCATTCTCCCAATGTTCCCATAATAGTTCCTCGTCTAAGAGCCCTCTTTCTCTATCAGTGATCATATTTTTCATATCTTTTGACTTCTCCTTAAACCATTCTAAAATCAATTTCCGAATTCCTGTTTTTTTCTCCATTAAGGTTTGGATCAGTTTACACAAGTCTTTGCTCCCGAGAGAATGCAATTTTTCCTCTAAAGAAAAATCTTCGGTTTGTACTTTTCTCTCTCGGTATCTTTTATGTGAAGACATTTATTATCCCTCACAATTCTCTATGAAACTCATGGTAATGGCGTATAACGTCTCGCGGACATGCGAAGCCCTGAGCGAAGCGAAGGATTTGGGTGGAAGACCTGCAAGGTCTGGAGCCGTATACCCGCCTGTTATATGACCGAGCCCGATAGGGCGAGGCAAGGACACTAAAGGTTTCCGCAGAGTTGCCCGCATATGTTGCTGTGTGCCCTTTACCTTCATTCATTATCCCGTCCTTTTGTGAAGCTGACTTCTCTAAACATTGATTTTATTTCTTTGTAACTATCAGGGTAGATTTCTTCTACCGGGCGAAATTCAAGAAAATCCCAATAATCCGTAAAAGTAAAATCAGGCAACCCCCATGATGTATCCCAAAAATGAGCAAATTTTACTGACAATGTTTCTCCATTTCTCGCTGATGGTTCCGTAAAATGATATTCCCCAATTGCCAATTTATCCAATTTTGCCTTTAAATCAGCCTCTAATTTATCGCATGTTCTTGGATAATTCCTCCAGTCGTCTTTTGATATTATTTTATTCTCAACCAAATCTTCAAAATTAACTCCTAAAGTCGTTACAAATATACCCTTTGTTATCTTAACATGTAACTCTTTTCTTTTTGGCAATTTTTCTATAACAGCATCGACTATCCCCTTAATACCCTCTATTTTTAAGTCGAGATATCCCACATCCTCATGTATCCCTAAAATCTTGGTATCATCTAGCCTAACTGGTAGTATGAACTCTGTTTTTCTCTTTTTTGCCTCTCCCCTCGCGATGGAGAATTCAAAGTCGGTCCAATCTTTAATAGGATAGTGCTTTGATATTAAGACCATTACAAATCTCGCCTTTGGGCCATAAACATCCTGAAAGCAGCTCGTTAATTTTTTTCCCCACATATCAACCTTATAAAATCTATCATAAAATACCTTGACGCCTTCAGTTATCAGTGCATTTGCAATATCTTCTGCGGTTTCTCTATCTTCACCAGCAAATGATACGGCAATATCATGTTCAAACTCATCTGCAGAAGCTTCAGATGCCCCGATTGTCGAAGGTAGAGTTTTCGATTCTTTATTCTCAATACTTTCTTCCACGATTGAAGATAATAGCTTTTCTAAATTATTTGAGTCGATTGTTCTGTTATAAACCTTCATTAAAACTTGAGTTATAGCATCATCGATAGGCTTATACAATGAACGAACATATTCTCTTCTTTCTTGGTATGTTTTTAATTCTGCCTTCCAATAGGAATAAAAATCCCAAAGAGATGAAAAAAAGTTTAAATCTGGAAATGAGACTCCTTTCTCTCGGAAACTTTTTAGTTGTTCTTTTATTGAAAAATATAATTTACGATATTCTTCTTCAGAATCATCAATATTTCCACGACCAGTAGAAACAGCAATCATGATCCCTTGTATCTTTGTGATTTCTTCCTTAAGTCTTTCTAATTTCTCTATCATTTACATCGTTCCTTCGTTTTTGAATATATGAGGGCACACAGCATATTAATTTTCCTCCTTGAAATGCGGGCAATTTCCGATAACTTACTTATATCCGAACTCAACTTTATATATCCTTCTATTATCCGAAACAGTTCATTTTTTCAGTAAGCCTTAATCAAAACAAGCATTATAACTATTTTCATATATTCTTATTTTTCATCCGACCCTGCTACCAAGTTTTGCCAAAGATTGTGCTGACCTGATCGAGGATTTAAAGATTTAAAGAGAGCTGTTTCTTTTTCTATGATTTTCGGCGCTTCCCAATGCAAGAAAAGCCTGCGGTCACTCTTTCCTGATCCACTTTACAAATTTCTTTATTTCATCGCAGCTTTTGATTTTTTCTAAGGTATGGTATTTGCTTTTAAGTGTATTGTTATCAAACAATTTGTGAACCTGTTTGTGGCATTTGGAGCATATTAAAATTGCCTCTGCCTTCTTTCCACCATATTTTTGCTTCGGAATAAGATGGTGCACTACTGGGTTGCCCACCGGGACTCTTCCTTCATTAGAGTAGAATACCCTTTCGCAAATAGCGCATTTTTTCATTCCATTTCTCTTTAAAGCTTCATACCACTCTGTTTCATCCCATATCTTATATGGAGTCCAGATATCCTTCCTTTTCATATCAAAAGCTTACTATAGTACGAAATTGTTTAAGCTTTTTGTTCTCACTCAAAAATTTTATACACTCGTTCCTATTTCAATGTGAAGAAAATGAACGAAGAAATGGATTCCGTGGTTGACGAAATTGTAAGGGCCGTTGGAAAGGAAGTTAGCGTAGAAGAAGTGAAGAAGAATTTAAAAAAATTTATTGAATATGGTGTTCCGGTTGACCAGGCAAAACGGGCGGTGATACAAAAATACGGGGGAAAAGGAGTTATACCGTCATCAAACAAAAAAAAATTGGGTGATGTCGAGCCGTACGACAAAAGGCTAAGTTTGCTTGGAAAAATAGCTGCCGTGGAGGAAAGGGAGGTTGAAGTTAAGGGGGAAAAAAGAAAAATATTTCGGGGGCTGGTGGGCGATGAGACCGCCGTACTGCCATTTACCGCCTGGAAAGATTTTGGGTTTGGTAAGGGCGATGTAGTAAAAATAAAAAATGCATCTGCGGGAGAGTGGGGCGGCCAGCCCAGATTGAATTTTTCTGAATGGACTGAAGTGGAAAAAACCGATGAAAGCATCGACTTGATAAAGAGAAAGGCACAGCGTTACAGCGTGATTGATTTAAAGCCCGGGCTTTCAAATGTCGAGGTGAAAGCAAAAATCCTTACAATGGAAGAGCGGGACGTGAGCGTTGAAGGAAAAAATAAGAAAGTTTATTCGGGCATAATGGGTGACGAGACGGGAAAGATAAGGTACACATCATGGGCGGACTTCGGCATAAAAGAAGGAGATGTTGTTGAAATAAGTGGAGCGTATACCAAGTCATGGAGAGGTGCCCCTCAGATTGTTTTCAATGAAAATGCAAAAGTCGAGAAGTTGGATGAAGCCCTGCTGGTGGAAAACATAGGGACAGAAAAAATTCCCATTCATAAAGTCGTGGAAGCCGGGGGGGGCGTGGACTTAAGCATTGAAGGGGTTGTCATAGAAATCCAGAAGGGCTCTGGAATAATTTACAGGTGCCCCAAATGCAACAGGGCGATAAGGGAGGGTGTATGTGTTATTGACGGAGAAGTAGATGGAATACTTGATTTAAGAATAAAAGCAGTAATAGATGATGGAACGGGAGCGGTGAACGCCATATTTGGCAGGGATGCAACCGAGAAGTTGATTGAAAAAAATCTCCAGGACTATGAAAAGATGACAGAGAAATCCGGGGAAGAAGCGGTGGAGAAAGACATGGAAGATTTACTTATAGCACATCCCGTCCATGTCACAGGCAATGCACTATCAGACGATTACGGAGTTACTGTCATTGTGCAGAATGCCGAGGTCATACACCCTGAAATCAAGGAAGAAGGAGAGGAACTATTGGCAAAGGTGGAGGCGCTAAAATGAGAGAGCCTGCATTGAGAGTGTTCGCGGGGGAGTACAACGAATCAACCCATATCCTTAAGGGGGGAGGAGAAAAAGTCCCATCATATGTCATATCGCCGTTGGGTGCAAAAATAAACCGGCTTTTTATTGTTGGTGTTCTCACTGACATAGAGAATGTTGCCCAGGAAGGCGAGATGTGGAGGGCCCATATTTCCGATCCCACAGGTATATACACCATATACGCCGGGCGATACCAGCCGGAGGCCGCAAATTTTCTTTCACAGACAGAGACACCAAGTTATGTTGCGGTGGCAGGGAAAGCCAGGGTGTATGAGCCCGAGGAAGGAGTTGTATTCGTTTCTGTGCGCCCCGAGATGATAAAAGAGGTTGATGCGAGTCTTCGTGATTACTGGATTATGGAAACTTGCAGGCATACCTACAAAAGAATGGAAGCGATGAGGGAAGCAATGAAAATGAACCCTCCATCCGTCTACAAACTGAAAGAACTTGGCTATCCCTCATTTATGGCGGAAGGAGTTGTTGAGGCATTATCTGCATACAAGGATGTGGACATTGATCATTACCAATTTTTGATTAGGGAGGCGTTATCTCATTTTGCATCCGGAAAAATAGAGTATGTAAAAGAACTGGGGGAGGCAGAAAAAAAGATTCTGGAAATTGTGAAGAAATGCGAGGGGGAGGAAGGAGCCCTCTGGGATGAGATTGTGGATAGCGGAGAAAAAGAGGGAGTGGAAAGAAATCTTGTTGAAGAAGCATTGACATCGCTCATGGATAAAGGGATGGTGTACGAGCCAATTCTTGGAAAACTGAAGACAGCGTAAAAATATACAAATTAAAATAGTGGGAATATATTCCCCGTTATCATGGCGGATAAGATTACATTTCCTGATCCGGATAAAGTTTTAACAGAAAAGCCATCGATTAAAAAATATATTAAATACCTCGCCTTTTTTGGGCCTGGTGCGGTGCTGGCGTCGATGACCATAGGCCAGGGCCAGATCATACTCGGGCCGCAGATAGGGGCATGGGCTGGTTTTTCATTGCTCTGGCTGATTACAATCAATATTGGTTCATATATTACAGCATATGTGGGCTGTAGATTTACTTTGCTTTCCGGTATAAGCGTGATGGATATGTTTGCATTTAAAACAAGGAAAGGATGGCTTAATTATCTGTTTATAGGAATAATACTCGTATTTATCCCCATGTTTGCGGCTACGATAATAACCACGCTTGGGCAATCGCTGGCATGGATTTTTGGATTCGGCCACTATTTGGTATGGGGAATTTCATTTTGTTTATTTGCAACCGTATTGGTACTTATTGGCAGGTATAAATTACTTGAATACACTCAGGCTTTTTTTGTAGCCGTGTTGGGGGCAGGAGCAGTTATATCAGTAATAATGATAAAGCCGGATATTCTGGAAATGCTGCCGCATTTTTTCCTGGTAAACGCCCCTCGATACCCTGATTGGGTCACTACAAATTTTTCTACAGTAGCTGAAAAGCCTGTGCCGTTGATCATGCTGGGATATCTGGGCACTCTCACGATTAGTATTATACCGCTCGTTGGGTATCTGGGATGGATAAAAGTTAAAAAATGGGGTATCTTCAAGGATAAAGAAGATCCGGATGCTTTTTCACAAAAAGTATTCAATGCCTTTAGAGAAAAGGGAAAAATAAACTATCTACCTGATGATGCCGGTG
>JAYEJS010000094.1 GCA_034660695.1 Candidatus Thermoplasmatota archaeon
TGTCGTTCAACCATGATGACCACCTCAATCCCGCCCTTCAAAATGGGTATCCGGCATCACCCATAACAGAAATCGTTTCCGTTTCAGAGGGAGATGTCTTGGGAAACACTGATTTTACATACACACCAGATGAAGGAGAAGCATATTTGAACACCTTTAACCCATGGGCAGACATAAGTTATGTGGACGGTGTGCTGCATATCAGAGGAAAATCATATGACCCGAAGCCATATGGAAACCTGACAGATATCCATGTCTGGATTGAAAATAATGACGGAGAGATTGTGTTTTCCCAATGGCGCATGGGTACAGAGATGTATTATGAGGGAGAATGGACAACCGGTGAAAAACCACTGTTTGGCCGAGGTGGGGGCTTATATTATATGCCAGAGGAATTTGAGAGAAACATTCTTTGGACTTCTAATGGGAGATTCACGGGGCAGGAAGACGTACTCGAGGCATTGAATAAAGGAAGTGGTTTTCTATTCATGTCCGGGCATGGCAGTCCAAATGTATGGGCTGATCATTATCCAGGTGTGCCGGGCAATCGGGCACATGGAAGTGTAACTGGTTTGAGAGTTACCACCCTCAGACCATGGTTCCCGTATGTAAATATCCCGGTTTTCCCCATAGATACATTGTCAAATAAGGAAAAACTTCCTGTTGCTGTTATCGGGGGATGCCATAACAGTCAGTTCAATGTATCGGCGATGCCCGCAATGTTTCATGCCTTGCATCTCTTTTTTAAATTCTTGCCAAACAATTATATGTGGACATATGGCCAGCCTGTTCCTGAATGTTTCAGCTGGCGTCTGGTAAGCCGTCCGAATGGCGGCACTATTGCAAGCATAGGAAATACAGGTCTGGGATACGGAATGCCGGGAAAAGAATGCACTACTGGTGGCGGTGATGCGTGGATTACTATTGAATTCTTCAAACAATATGGCACAGAAAATCATGATGTCCTCGGGAAAGCCTACGCACAAACGCTCACCAGCTATGTCAGCAGTTTTGACATGGAAGATCTTGAAGCAGGACATGCAAAAACCGTGCAGCAATGGATACTGCTCGGAGACCCGAGTTTAAAGATAGGGGGCTATCCATAATTTCTCCCTTCTTTTTTAAAGCCTGCCATTCTACAGACTGCTTTCGGAACTGCAGGTCGCAAAAATAAATTTTTATATACGCTTTGTATTATGAAGTCATGAAAAGAAAAGTTATTTTGATTATAGCCCTGGCGTTAACAGGAATTTTGAGTTCTGCCTCTCTCTCCGGCGTATATGTACAGAAAATGGCATTATCGGAAAATTCATGCAATAATGAAATTGGACAGGAGAAATACGGCTATGCCCTCTTAATAATAGCACCCTCCGCTTTTACCGAAAATCTGGAACCTCTTGTAACCCACAAAAATTCTCACGGAATGCAAACCATGCTCGTTTCCCTTGATGAAATATATAACGGCAATTATTTCACCGTTCAGGGCAGGGATGATGCAGAGAAGGTAAAATATTTCATTAAGAATGCAATAGAAGAATGGGGAATAAATTATGTAATGCTTGTCGGTGGAAGGCACGGCGGAATTCTTGAAGAAAAATGGTGGTGCCCGGTAAGATATTCATATCTGGGAGCTGACAGCGATTGGGAAAGATGCTATCTCAGCGATTTATATTTTGCCGATATTTACGACTCAAACGGAGATTTTTCAAGTTGGGATAACAATGGAAATGGCATATATGGAGAATGGGAAGGATACGGGGCAGAGGATGCACCCATAGACCTAAAGCCAGATGTATATGTAGGCAGGTGGCCAGCACGAGATGCCTTTGAAGTCAAAATAATGATGGAGAAGACTATGGAATATGAAAACAATGCTTATGGAAAAGAATGGTTTAATAAAATGGTCTGTGTTGCAGGGGATACCTATCCAGATGACCTAAATCCAGATTGGGTCGGATATGAAGGAGAAGAAGGAACGCAAAAGGCCATGGATTGGATGCCGGGATTTGATTACGTAAAACTTTGGACATCAGATGGCACATTTACCGGGAAGCAGGATGTAATAGATGCAATTAATCAGGGATGCGGCTTTCTTTTCTTTGACGGACACGGCAATCCAATGAATTGGGCGACCCATCCACCTAGTGACCATGAAACATGGATAGATGGTTTAGGTGTGAGGGATATGCCAAAACTTTCAAATGATGGTATGTATCCTGTCTGCGTAGTAGGCGGCTGCCACAATAGCCAGTTTAATGTAAGTGTAATTAATCTACTTAAGATTTGGCAGGGTCGTGAATGGATCAGTTATGTATGGAAAGGAGAAACAGCTCTAGAGTGCTGGAGCTGGCGACTTACACGTAAAATTGACGGGGGATCAATAGCCACCCTCGGATATTCTGCTCTCGGGTATACAAAAGAAGATAAAAATTTTACTGGTGAGGCAAGCGAATGGCTGGATACCCACTTCTTCTGGGAATATGGGATGAACGGAACAGATATTCTGGGAGAGATATGGGGGAACGTGATATCTGCCTACCTTGATACATATCCAATTGACTGGAATGCGTATGTAGAAAGCCCTACTGCCATTGATGCAAAAACAGCACAGGAATGGATACTGCTCGGAGACCCGAGTTTAAAGATAGGAGGGTATCCATAACCCTCTTTATCATACTACACAAAAATTTTTATTTCATGTGTTGTTACACATCCAAGTTTTTGGGTGATAAGATGAAGACAAAAAAATTAGAGCAAATTTGCATGAATTTACAGAATCTCAATGAGGATATTTCTGTACCGAGGAACATAAGAAGAGGGGCAAAAGAGGCAAGGGAGATTCTTATGCGGAGTGAAGAATCGATCGATGTCAAAGTTGCTTCCGCCATTTCAATTCTTGACGAGTTGGTCAATGATCCCAACGTACCCATTCACGGAAGAACCGCAATATGGAGCATAATGAGTCAACTTGAAAGTTTAACATCTACAGAAAATTAAAAAGAAGGATAGAGTGAAAGAAGGGTTATAACAGGATATTTATGCTTTCTTCAGGAATGGCAGGCCTGTCCTTTTGTTAACTTTGACCGTATATCCTGATGGTTTGTCTATTGCGTTCCCGCTCTTCGGCTTTCTTGCGCTGAAGAAGTATATTCTCTGTACTTTTCCTCCTTTAAGTGTTACTTCCCTTGTAAAAAGGGTATATTCCTTTCCCTTACTTTTATATTTAAATGCCATTATTATCGCCTCTTATCTTGTATATCTTATGAGAATTTAAAACCTTCGATATTTTTCGGGTATTTTAGGGGAAATAAAAGAAATAAAGCAGTAAAAAAACAAAAAATCCGATAATGACAAATAATATCCACAATATGTAGGCCATGGTAATTCTATGGATCCATCTCGCCTTTTTTTCAGGGGTATCGAAAAATTTCCCCAGTATAGGATCCTCTTCTATTTTATCCATACTTCTCCATCAGGTTTTTCATCCTTTTTCTCCTGAAAAAGTCCTCTCTTTCTCTTTCTTCCAATTGACGTTCAATATAGGTTATGGTTCCCTCCAATTTTGGTATGAAAATATGTTCTAATGCATTTACACGACGTTTTGTCTTCTCTATTTCCTTCCCGAGTTTCTGTATGCTGCCCTCTATCCCTGCCACTTCTATTACATCATTCAAAGCATCTCTTCCTTTCTGTATTGCCTCATCCAGGCTAGATGTTGTGTCCAATATGCCATAAGTTACGTTATTTTTTTCTTCCAAACTAAAGCTCACTATCGGAATACCCATCACATTTTTTCTCTCCACAGAAACATTTCTTTCCTCAAAGATTTTATCCGACAATTCTCTTACCTGTTTCTCACCCATAAGCATCTCTGCTTCTATAAAAGCGTCAAATGCCGCCCTTATTTTCTCTTCCATTTCAATTCTCTTTTCTTTTCGATTTCTTATGATATCAAAAAAATTTGAAATCAGTGCATCTCTTTTCTGGGAAAGCAATTCATAGCCCTTTGCCGCAAGCGACTTTCTTTTCCTCACCTCCAGCAATTGCATTCTTGTGGGCTTTACCCCTTCCATCATCTCTTTTGCCATTCAATCACTTTGGGTAATACTTTTCTATATATTTTTCATCAATCTTCTTTAATTCATCTTTTGGAATCATGGAAAGCAGTTCCCATCCGAGGTTTAGCGTTTCCTCAAATGATCTGTCCTCCTCATTTCCCTGAGTTACAAATTTCTCCTCGAAAGCATCGGAAAAGTTCAAGTATTGTTTATCTCGTTCTGTCAGCGCTTCTTCCCCGACAACAGCCACCAAGTCCCTCAGGTCACGACCTTCTGCATATGCTGAATAAAGCTGGTTCGAAAGCTGGTGATGGTCTTCTCTCGTTCTTTTCTCGCCTATTCCCTCTGCCATCAATCTTGAAAGAGCGGGGAGAACCGCAATGGGGGGATAAATGCCCTTGTTCTGCAGCTCTCTCGATAAAACTATCTGTCCTTCCGTTATATAACCGGTAAGGTCTGGAATTGGATGGGTTATATCGTCATCTGGCATTGTCAATATCGGTATCTGCGTTATCGAGCCCTCCCTCCCTTGTATGCGCCCTGCCCTCTCGTATATCTGGGCAAGATCTGTATACATGTATCCGGGGTAGCCTCTCCTGCCTGGGACTTCCTCCCTGGCGGCGGCTATTTCACGCAACGCCTCAGCATAATTTGTCATGTCGGTCAGGATAACAAGTACGTGCATTCCCCGGTCAAAAGCGAAGTACTCCGCCACTGTCAAAGCCATTTTTGGAGCGATAAGCCGTTCTATTGCGGGGTCATCTGCGGGGTTTAGAAAAAGAACGCTCCGCTCTATCGCCCCCGTTTCCTCAAAATCGTGCATGAAGAAATCCGCCTCTTCGGCCGTTATTCCCATGGCACAGAAAACCACCGCAAAATTTTCCTGTCCGCGAACTTTTGCCTGTCTTGCCACCTGGGCAGCAATTATGTTATGCGGAAGGCCGGAGCCTGAAAAAATCGGAAGCTTCTGCCCTCTAACAAGTGTGTTCATTCCGTCTATGGTGGATACGCCCGTCTGTATCGGGTCTCTGGGATATTCTCTCGCAGATGGATTGATGGGAGAACCATTGACATCCCTCATTTCATCTGGTATTGACAGAGGGGAACCATCTATCGGGTTTCCGACTCCGTCAAAAATACGACCCATCATGTCAATCGTAATCCCAATCTCCATCGGCTTGCCTGTAAATTGAACTGATGTGCTTTTAGTATCGAGCCCTCGAGTCCCTTCAAAAACCTGTATAACAGCTTTACCTTCTCCTACCTCGAGAACCTGCCCGAGCCTTTTCTCACCTTCAGATGTTTTTATTTTAACAACTTCACCGTATCCAACGTCCTTCACTCCTTCAACGATCATGAGCGGACCAGATACCTCGCTTACCGTCGTGTAAACAATTCCTTCCATTCTTCTCACTCCTGATATATTTCAAATTTATAAACTTTAACCTTGTCCCTCTGGAATTTATGGAATATCGGAATAACTCTTCCCTCTTTTCATGATTTCAATTATTTTAACCTCCTTTCCTTTTGCCAGGTAAATTATTCTGTAATCGCCTACCTTAATCCTGTATTTTAACGGCTTTGTTCCCATAGGGGGTTTAATATCTGCTTCTGCTCTTGCTCTGTATGGATTTTCTTTTAAATTTTGTATAACACCTTTTCCTCAATTTTGGATTTAATTCATGAAATGTTTTAGAAACAAAAATTTTGTACATTATAACTCTCCAAATGGTATGAATTTGTCTTCTTCCAGTATTTTGTTCCATCTCTCGTCTAACTTTTTCCATGCAGCATCACTAATAAGTCTTCGCACAATTTCATCATATGTTTCTCCTTCAGAATGCATCTCTTTCAGTATTTTCTTCGTTTCATGCAACACAGACATTGTCGCATTTCCTGAAAGTTATAGCCCCCATTGTATCTATAAAGTTTTTGCAGATCTTGCAGGAGAAACAAAACACCCAAGAGCAATTATTACTGCTGTATATTCTCTGGCAGTGCAAAGTAAGCCATGATTTCATATATGCCTGCTACCACAAAAATGAAAAACCCAAAAATGCCAAACCCAGAGTATACTATGAAAAGTACATGCTTTATCTGAATGGCTGTGAGCATACTCATTATTATGGGGAGGAAAAACCCTGTCACTATTGCATAAATTATGGAAGCAATCACATAAAAAGTCCAGCCTTTCTGAATTTGTCAATATTTGTGCGTTTTGCGATGATATCATAGCTTGTCCTAACATATATTTTGCTCATGATTCCCAGCACTCCAAAAAGGAACAATGAAAACCAGAACCAGTTGCTCGGATATATGCCATGTGATGTACCATTTCTATTTTTTGTGATACCGATAAAAAATCCATAACTACCTATTATGCTTGCTATTGAAATCACTAGCCCAATAAGTGCCATCAACCCCAGTATAAAAGAAACCAAATATCTATCAAATATCTTTTTTTCTTTCAATTCATCCGATATTTGCTTAACAGCCATCAAAATTAAAATTAGTCCCGCTGTCCCCACTATTGGAAAGCCAAACCCAAAAAGACTAATTAAGGAAATAATTGCTCCAATTCCTCCATAAGTTTTTGCTTGAGCAAGAGACACAGGTTTTAATCCGCTCTCAAATATTTAAAAATTGTTCTACCAGTAGTCTCTACGAATAGGAATTTTTCCTGAAAAATTTCGACATTTTTTATAAAGAGCAATGTCTTATCTCTTGGAGTGGGATGAGATGACACTTTATGAATTTGGACAAAAAATTCGCAAAGCCAT
>JAYEJS010000095.1 GCA_034660695.1 Candidatus Thermoplasmatota archaeon
TTTGCAAAGTATCACAAATCTTTGAAAGAGAATGGCAGGAGAAAAACTCCTGCCATGGTTGCAGGGTTGATAGATCATAGGATGGGCTGGAAAGAGATATTATGGCTAAAAATAAACAAAATATGAACCAACAAACGATTAGGGGACTACCGAACATTTGGGAATGGAGGGAAGTTAAAATGAAAAGGAAAAGATTGGAATTGCTGAAGATAAATTTCTGATCCAGGTTGATTTAGCCCTTTTTCATTTCCTGTGGAACCCGGGTTTAGTTGAAGTTATATAAACCAGCACAACATTCATTAATGCCGGGTATGCAGATGGAAACCGAAGGTGAGATAATGAAGAAATATATGTACTTTGCAGGTGCTGTCATATGCATTTTATTTCTTTATTTCCTGGGCGTGATGTCGCATCCCTCGGAAATAAACATTTCTGATGCGGAAAAACATGAAGGGGAAAAAGTGGTGGTAAAGGGCACGGTCATAAAGAAAGAGTGTAATGAAAAATTTGAAGTGGTAACCATAAAAGATGGAAATTGTTCGATAAAGATTTTTGTGTACGGCTCGACTGATACAGGCTATGGCGATAAAGTAAAAGTTTCAGGAAAAGTTGAGAGATATGATGGAGAAATCGAAATTTTTGCAGACCATATAAAAATATGCGAGAGGTGGGATAGAAGGAATATACCGCTCTGGGAACTTTCCGAAAATTTTATGGAATACATTGGAACAAATGTCAATGTCACGGGCTACGTATACGGCATCTATGCAGATTACTTCTATTTGACAGATTTCGAAAGGGAGTATAAAATAAAGGTGTTTTACCCGAAGAACTTCAGTCTGGGCGTGGAGAATCATGAACATGTACATGTAAAAGCTTTATTTGAGTACAATCCAAAAAAATTGTGTATGTATATGGAGATAAATGGAAATGAACATGGGGTAGCAAAGATGGGATGAAATGCTTGAACTTTTTATTGTAATCTCTTTTGCCTTTATCGGGGCGATAATTGGATGCATAACCGGTTTGATACCTGGACTCCATGTAAACAACATAGCCCTCATTCTTCTTTCCCTGTCCGGGACCATTGCCTTCTCCCTCTCCACCGTGAGCATCATCGAAAGTGAAATTGTTCCGATTTTGGTGTGCGTAATAATTATTGCGACTTCGATATCCCATACTTTCGTTAACATAATTCCCTCGACGTTCCTGGGGGTGCCGGAGGAGGACACCGCCCTCGTCCTTCTGCCTGCCCATTCCATGCTCCTGGAGGGAAAAGGTTACGGGGCGATAAGTCTCTCCGCAATGGGTAGCTTTGGTGCCATCATAATGAGCTTTATCCTTCTCATTCCTTTCAGGTTTTTGATCGGCCCTCCAGTCAATTTTTATGGATTGCTTGGCGAGATAATTCCGTGGATTCTGCTTGCGATATCGATAGCCCTTATAGGAACGGAAAAAAGTACAAGGCATGTGGCATACGCAATTTTGATTTTTTTATTGTCGGGCATATTTGGCATGCTGGCTATGGACGCAGACGTTTCATCCCCCATAGGCATTCATGCCTCACTTCTTTTTCCAGCCCTTGCGGGACTTTTCGGCGTTTCCACACTATTCCATTCTTTCAATACAAATGTTTTACCCGAGCAAAAATTGGATGATGAAAAATTTGATTTTATTGAAGGAAGCAAAGACGTTGGAACAGGAGTTATAGCAGGCTCTATTGTTTCAATACTGCCCGGAGTGACATCGGCGGTGGCAACGATAATGGCCATGGTTGCAAGAGGCAAGAAAGACAGAAAAAATGTTATCGTAACGCTCTCGGCCGTAAACACCGCCACATCATTTTTTGTAATCTCGGTGCTTTTTATGATTGGGAAGGCAAGGAGCGGGAGTGCAATTGTTATAAATGAGATTATGGAAATAGATAGATGGAGTAGTGCTGCCCCTCCTTATTCACTGTGTTATTTGCTAATAGCCGTAGTGGTGACGGCATGCCTTTCGTATTATGCAACGAAATCTTTGGGAAAAATAATTGCAAAACACATATCTTCAATTCCTTACAACACGGTGGCAAAAATATCTGTAATTACCATTTTCATTATGGTATTCTTGTTCACGGGCTTTACCGGCATTGTTGCCCTCATTGCAGGAACATTGATAGGACTTTTATGTCTCGAATTGGGCGTAAGGAGAAGCACATGTATGGGAGTGTTATTGCTGCCCATCATGCTCACATATTTTTTATAACGTCCCACACATCATTGAGAAACGGAGTTACGTCAATTCTATGTTTTTTTGTTATAACTATTGCTGCAACTTCTGGAATTATTTTTTCTTTTTCAGCCAAATTTTTTATTGAAATCATTGCATCGCCCTCTTTCACTCCTTTCTTTACAATTTCCGAAACAATGGACGATAGAATGTCAGGTTTTTCATTCCTAGTGGTACCTCCTTCAGCCCTAAATCCTAAAGGTAGTTCTACTGCCCCATAATCAAAGTTTGGTTTATAGCCGTCTTCTTCTTTCTTCAATAACTCTTTATCCATACAATCTTTTATGAAATTTTTTGCCTGGCCGGGGGTAAACCAGCCAAGTTCATATGAAAGAGCCATATAAATGTCGTTGTCGTTCAATTTTTCCTTTCCGCTCCTTTGAAACAGGAACGCTATGAGCTGCCTCGATTTTTCCATAACGTCACCTTACCTTCTTAACCACGCCTTCTTCCAGATATATCCCCCATTCGGGTACATCTACTTTCTCTTTTGGAGATACTGCAACAATGCCTTCAAAACCAAATTTTTTAGCTTTTTTCGCTACATCTTTTTCATCCTTGCCTCTCAGAAATATCTCTCCATCGCACATGTCCCTTATTTTACTCAATCCATCATCATCAATAATGTCTCCTACCGTTATTCTTTTTGCACCGACTATGATAAGGTCCATCACATCCTCCAAATATCTTGGAAGTGAATCTATCCATAAAAATGGCTTCTGGGAAACTTTTTTGTAAACATCAAGATTTGATTTATTTTTTTTGATGCCGTCCATGTCAATTACATACACTTCCTTGTACTCTTTTTTCAATTCCCTCAGTTTTTCTACTGCATTAAAACGCTTCCTTCCTTCTGCGATCTTTCCCCTTTCTATGTAAACGAGCGGTATTTTCTCCATTAAACTGCAATCTTCTGCCTATTAAAATGTTTTTCACTTAAATTTTTTATATTGCCACGCCCATACATGCATGGGGATTATGAAAATTACTGAATTAAAGGGTATTGGCCCACAGTATGGTAAAAAATTAAAAAGGGCTGGAATAAAAACTATTTATGACCTCAGAGAAATGAATGTTAAGAAGGTGGCTGAAGCTTCAAAAATAGGGGAGCAATTGCTTAAGAAATGGAAGGATAGTGCAATGAAAATGCATCTGCTTACAGATATAAAAGGTATTGGTAATGCATTCAGAAAAAAACTTGAAAAACAGGGCATATTTACTGTTGAAGAACTTTCCAGAGCCGATAAGGGCATTGCGGATAAAATTGGCATATCAGAAAAAAAGTTCAAAGCATGGATAAAGGACGCAAATAAAATGGTGGGAAAAAAAATATCAAAAAGGGCGGTTGTGGCGGAGAAGATAGGGGCAGATAACGCATTCATAACCATAAAAGGAAAAAAAGCAGATGTGAAGATAAAAGAGAAAGTGCATGAAGAAATTCCTGTATTCAGGGGTAAACTGGACGATGTTGTAAAGGAAAACAGTATGACAGTCAATATTGATAATTCTGGCAATGTTAGACTATGGTTCAACGGGAAATGGTACGACAATATTCCTGCTACAGAAGAGAGTTTGTGGAGCAAAATAAAAAGAATATTTTGGGGGGCTAAATGATAAAAATAAGATGGCACGGGCATGCCTGCTTTGAGATATCAAATGATTTAATCATCGTAACCGATCCTCATGATGGAAGTTCAATAGGCATACGGCCGCCGAATGTCAAAGCAGATGTTGTTCTGGTCTCTCACGACCATTATGACCATAACAAAGTAAAGGCCGTGGGGAAAGAAGGAACAAAAGTGATAAGAGGTGGAAATGAAAATATCGACGGAATAGAAATAAGTTCTTTAAAGGCATACCATGATAAAGAAGAGGGAAAGAGGAGAGGGGAAATAACAATATTTAAATTTACCATAGAAGGAACAACATTCTGTCATCTTGGTGATTTGGGCCATGCAATAGACGACGATTCTGCGGAAAAAATAGGTAACGTGGACATACTGTTTGTTCCCATAGGCGGTGTTTTTACCATTGACGGAAAGGAGGCCCTAGAAGTATGTAAAAAGATAAAACCAAAGGTTATCGTGCCCATGCATTACAAGGTAGGTGGACTCTCGATTCCGATAGAACGAATAGATGCCTTTCTGGACAATGCTAGGAAATACTATGAAATAAGGCATGTTGCCAACGAAATAGAAATTGAAAGCGATGACCTGCCCGTGGAGGAAGAAATATGGGTTTTCACTCTCTAGCCTTTAATATTTTATCCACTTTTTTTTCAACAGATAAATAATTTGATTCCGGGCCTATTGATTCTATAACCGCTACGTCTGAAATTTTTTTAGGACTTGGTGTTGCCCTTTCAAAAAGGTTATCTATGGCGTTTTCGATATACGAAATATTAACATTTTCTTCCAGCACATCTTTTTTTCGTTCTGGCTGTCCTCCAATCGCTTTTTGAGGATGTTCTACCCCAACATTTTCAAAGATAAGGGAGATTTTGCAGTGTGGACATTTTCCCCTGGTTGTGTTTACGTTTACCTCAAAGTTTTCACCACAGTTAGGACACTTAACCTGCACTTTTTCCATTAAAAATGTATACAATTCTCACTATTAATTGTTATGGTATCCATGCACTGCAGCCATGATTTTCCCTATTGCACTTTCCCTGCAGGAAGGATATACCCTTATTTTTCCTTTTAAAGATACCGCGTTGTTATCTTCTGCCAGTGCAATGAATCCATCCAAGGCTTTTTCCTTGCTGAATTTCAGGTGAAAAGAACAATCCTCATCGATGCTTTCATCGATTTTTTTAATATCCAGCATAGGCAATACACGCAGGCAGAAATTTTTTATCGTTCTGGCGTTTTCAATTTTTAATTTCATAATCTTTATTTTGTCTCCGAAATAGCCTTCCAATACATGCTCTTCTATCTTTTCTTCTGCATCATTCTTCCCATATGCAATGAACAATATCGCCTCCCTGACCTTATTTTCGCTTTCAGTGGAATAACAAAATGTTCTTAGCAGGATGTAATGGAATGGTGCCTCCATCCCTACTTGCCCCTTCTTTTGTTCGCCCTTATGCTGGGCCTCACCTTTTCAGCACCTTTCCACTTATTTTCCAAGCCCCTTCCTTTTTTACCTGCGGACGTTTTTCCCCTGTATACCCTGTTTTTCTCTTCTGCCACCCAGTTAACGTCTTTATCATTTGTTATTGCAGGATGACTTCTATCTACCAGAATGACTTCATAATAATGATGTTTTCCGTCCGCCCCTACCTTGTAGGAATTCAATACTTCCATGTTGGGATAGTGTTTTGCCACTCTCTCCTCAGCTATTCTCTGCGTGGATTTCCCCGGCGTTATTTTATTTATACCCATCCTTGATGGTTTTCTTCCTGCACTTGGACGTTGCTTTCTCAATCCACCCTTTCTTACCTTCGCCCTTACAACGATAAAACCCTGCTTTGCTTTATAACCGAGGGCATGCGCCCTGTCTATCCTTGTTGGATTTTCGATACGGACAATGCTTCCTTCCTTCCTCCACTCTATCAGTCGCTTCCATTGAGATGATTGATATGATGCATCGGGTTTTTTCCACGTTTCTCTCAGATGCTGGTACAATCCTTTGGTCATTTGAAATCTGAAAAGCAAACTCTTATATAACCATTTGGATGCCGAGCTCTCAGTGACTATGATTTTCAGGGCGATTTATACAACATGCTCGGTGGTATTACAGCATGGAAAGATGCAGGATTTCCTGTTGTGAATTCTCTGTCTATTATTGAATAGGGATATGTAGCCTAAGAAGTATTTCAAAAGAAGGCGTGCTGAAATATTTTGGTGTGCGTACAAAGAAATATATTTCATATTCAGTAGCATCTGTCTCAGGAGCTATACTGGCAGTATGCAGTTGCACTATATTGCCGTTGTTTGCTGGAATATATAAGAGAGGAGCAGGTATAGGCCCAGCAATAAACATCCTCGAGGAAGCTGTTGATTTCCTGGTGGAACGTGTGGCAAATCTTGCGAAAGGTTTAAATATTATTTTATATTCCATAAATATGAGAAATCTCATAATTTCAAAATTTAATAGAATGGAAACATCGAATCAAATGAGGGGCGATGCAAAATGAACGAAATAAAAAAAGTCGAGAATAATGTCAAAAATGTTTTGAACCACTGGGGGTTTGAGGAACTGAGTTCTTCTATATATACTGCTCTTGCCATCTCCGGCAAACCATTGACAGCAAGGGAGATATCGAAACACATAGATTATGCCTACTCTACAACCATCAACGCACTGAATAACCTCATAAAACTGGGCTATATCCAAAAGATGAGGGATGGAAGAAAGAACGTTTATGCTGCGAATACCGATTTTGTAGATATTATACATGGGGAAAGAAACCGTCTTTTTTCACTTCTGAGAGAAACTTCAGACGAAATCCATAAGTTGAAAAGCAGTTATAAAAGAAAACTGGGAGGAGTGCTGAAAATGATTGAGAATGCTATTCATTACCTGGAAAAGACGAAAAAATTTGAGGAGG
>JAYEJS010000096.1 GCA_034660695.1 Candidatus Thermoplasmatota archaeon
ACACCTAGTCTATCTTCCTACAAATGCTAGCTGGATGAACATGATTGAAAGAGTATTCTCAAAGTATGATAAAGATATCCTACAGAATAGCAATTTTGAAACAGTTAGAGAAGCGATGAACAGGACTACCAATTACTTCGAAAAAGAAACAAGTTTTAGGAATTGGCGTAAAATGGATATTCCAGTATGTACCAGTATCGATTTTACCATGCTGCCCTATTACGTGGAGTTGTTCAATTTGTCCGGCAGGGGATATCATTTCTCACATAACATAGTAATTGTGGGCTTCGATGAAAGGAATGGCACGGTGTATTACCATGATCCCTTATGTTCAGCCTATACCAGTGCCGAGGACGGAATGTATGCACCACTCCCCATCGATATTTTTAGAAAATCGGTTTATTCTGTTCACTGGTGCATTTGGAACGGATGGGAAGAAGGATATACCACCCTGGCATTCAAAAAAGCGAGAGAGTCCCTGCCGAAAGAAAAGGCGTTTGAGATGGCACATGAAAGAAACATCCAAAGGATGAAGGGCAATGCTTCCGCCTACGATGGACAAAGTTGCAGAGAAAATTTTTGCGTATTTGGGGTTGATGCCCTGAGGGCGTTGAAGAAAGATTTTGGATTGGCGAGCTTTGCAATCAGAGCGCCCTTTTTGGTGCTGATAACCAAATTCTATCCCTATCTCTCATTGATTATGCAGTCATATGAATTCACAGCCATGGAGAAGCACAATGTATCGGAGTTTCTTTACCAAAATTCAAACCTCAGCCCCATATGCAAACGTGATGCCCTCTTGCTTGAAACCGAGGCAGACCACTGGAAGGAGATGAAGTCCTACATGGCAGAGCTAAATGATATTATGGACAGTCTCCTGGAAACAATGTTATACGCTATGCCTATAATCCAAAGCATTACAGAAACAATCAATAAGATAATCGACGTGGAGATGGATATTATATCCGGGTGATGCATTTTATCTTGCATGCCACATACGGAAAGAGTTATCAAACGATTCCGCTTAATAAGCCGATACCATGCAGATAAAGGAAGAAGGGAATGTCATAGTTGCAAAATTTGTTGAGGGCAACGCTATAAAAAATCTGGAGAAACTGGCGATCGAGCAGGACATACAATCTGCGGCGATTCTATCAGGCATAGGCATGTTGAAAAATGCTGTTGCAGGCTATTTTGACGGCAGGAAATACATTGAAAAAAAGATAGAGGGGGCAGCAGAACTGGTATCGATGCAGGGCAATATTGGTAAAGATGGAGAAGACAATATTATATGCCACATTCACGTAGCTTTAGCTCCTCCAGATCATCGCCTTATTGGAGGACATCTGCTCGACGGGGAAGTTCATGTTGTGAATGAGATTATTCTGCAGAAACTAAAGGACATAAAAATACGCAGGGAAAGGAATTCAGATGGTTTAATGGAAATGAGACTGAAATAACAAATTCAAGTAAAAGATATGTCGTCACCAGCGTGTCACAGGACGCTTCAGTTGTCCCCACTCCGGTCGGGGGCAGCGGCACAGGCATGCAGGTCGCTTCTTTGCAACACTACGCATCCATATGACATATCCTCAAAGTTCTTTTCTCCGATAACTTTTGAAGAGGGAGGTGCTGTCCGTGATTTTGAGATGGAAGGTAAGCTACTGAAAGAAAAGAAGGTTAAGTCCTATGTGCCCAGTATTAGACGCAAAGATTTCCTGAACTTGACTTTGGATTTGTTTTCCCTTTATATTCTATTATTACATTACCAAGCTGTTACGGGAGTGGCACCCAAGTCTCTGTTGACGCCAGACTGCGGGGAAAATACCGCATGACCGCCACCATGTCCTGCATGAATGCCGTTTACATCGACAAGCCACAGCGATGGTAAAAGTTGCCTGTATTTGTAGAAAACAGGGGCACCACTGTCACCGCTCTGGCCCTGATAGGAGGCATATACTTGATCATAAAGCCAGTGATGCGTGTCGCTCCATATTGTTCTGTCTGTGTATGCTACAGATCCATCAACCAGTCCGGACGTAATACCAGACATATAGACGTGGTGACCTACAGAGGGATCAAACTTACCCCATACTAAGCCAAGACTGCCACTGGAATAAAGATAAATGTACCCAACGACGTTATTATATTCCACAAAAGCAGAATCGGAATAAACATTTTGTCCGCTAGCATCCATTACGTATCCTGCTAAATTTTCATACTTAAACGTGGGCTGATACATAGGCCAGCCTATGGGTGTTGGCTGGTTATAATGGCAGAGATGCCCAGATACTACATAGCCTTTGGCCCCATTCCTTATAGCGGAATAGCCGATTGTTGATGTATGTATATAACCATAAGGATCGGGGTTTTGGCATTGAATGCCCCCTCTTATCGGCCGATACTGTTTATCTCGTGTATCTTCAATCAATGAAGTGTTACATACTTTTTCAAACACTACTGGCGGATTATCCATTCCTTCCTGGCATGCCGCTCGTTTAAAGAGTTCGTAGACCTCTTTCAGCAAAGTATCTTTTACCGTACGGTCTTTATCTATTCCCACCACGTGGTAACCAGCCCCAATACCGTAGGTACACACTGCATCTGGCATAGCTCCCGCCCTGTGCATTTCATCTACTCTGTCATTTGTCCGATGGAGTTTGTCCGTCCATTCCCATCGTTCTTCCTGCGTTTCAAACGCTGGAATTTCTCCATAGACGGCAATGGTGGATGGCTTTTCTCTTTCGCCGTCCAGAGTTTCTGGTCCGAAAGTGAGTTTTGGTCTTGACGGCTTTCCAGGTGGAGGAAGCTGCTTTAGGCAGTCCTTCAAAGCTTCCGATCCGCCCTCGATAGTCTGCTGCACCATGTTTTTTACGAAGTTCGCACCTTCATCCACGCTCATATTCACCCATTGCAGGAAATCATCGGATATGTCACTCCGGTAAACGGGGGAAATATCTCTTTCCGAAATAGCTTTCCTATCCGCTCCCACCACGACCATGAAATCTTTGACCTCCTCGCTGCTGAGAACGGGCTTTTCCTCTGCAGAATTTGCTCCGCCCATTGAAACCACGCTACTGATTAAAACGACAAACACAAAGCCGGTTAGAAGGGTTTTCCATTTCATGTATATATATACATAGAAAGTCTATTAATAATTTTTGGTCACCTCCTTTGCCTCACTCATCCATTACAAATATTGCTGCAGCTATCACCGTTGTCCATAGTCCATTTGTATCGCCCCTCGCCGACTGTGTTATATTCCTTGAACGGACTATACGTCCGCTCATCCTGTATTCCTGCTTTCTTTCATCCCATGCCTTCTCGGGATCAAATTCCAGGCCTAGGGTGGTGGCAAGCATTGTTGCAGCCAGGTCTTCGGCATAGTCTCCCGCCTTCTTTGCCATCTCCCCCCAACTGTGATATTCGGATAAATACCCGTATAAATTCCTATCTTTTGGAAGTGCAAGCCCGATTGAAGCGGCAACAAGCCGGTTCGGCTCATTCGTCGAATTTTTTGCCATCACAGAGAATGTTATCTCTCCAGGTCTGATGTAGCTTTTTCCTTCTTTTGCAGATATTATTTTACAATTCGGCGGTGCTATACTCGATACTTCCACAAGATTGCATAATGCTATGCCAGCATTTCTAAGCGCAAGTTCAAACGATTGCAATTGATCTTTGTGCTTTCCCACACCCTTAGTAAGGAATAATTTAGCAGGTATCATCGAAGTGAAATGTTTTTTCAGTAATAAATCTTACTGTAAGCATCTGTCGACCACTTCAATTATATCAATCACATCGCCATGCTTTTTGAGATGGTGGTAGCAGTGCGGAGATGATGTAACTACTACAGCATCCTTTTCCCTTGCTTCCCCAATAATTTTTTCAGCCATTTTTCCAGCAGCCAGTGGAAAAGCCATCCGGAAGGCAAGGTCGCTGCCGCAGCAATGGGATAGTTCTTTATTTTCATCAAATTCAACAAGCGAGCCAGCCTTTTCCAGCAATTTTCTTGGCGCATCGTATATGTCAAGTTTTCTTCCCAGGATGGAGGAGTCATGATAAATGAGCTTCATGCCGAAATCCTTTAGATTTATGTTTTTATCCATTAAAAATTCGGAAATATGGATAAGTTCAAATTTTTCTTTCAAGGGAAGAAAGGACTGCATGCAGCTTGGACATGAAAATACTATTTTTTTCACGTCTCTTTCCCCAAATTTTTTCCCCAATTTTTCTATCTGTCTGTTTTCTCTCCCGATGATATCAATAGGATTGCCGCAGCATTCCTCGTCTATTGTTGTTACATTTATGCCCAATTTATCGAAGACCGAAAAGACCGCATCTTTCAGCCCATTTGCCATGCAGCCTGAAAAATATGCTATTTCCCCCTCCCCGCCACCAAAGACTTTCATTCTATCTTTCCCAAAGGGATTTCCCTGCTCATCAATGTCATTTAAAAGCTTTTCATGGGCCGGAAGCATTCCTTTCAAGTCCTTTCTGGCGGAATGTATGATATCACTTATTTTAACCAACGAGGGACATTCTTTTTCACATCGCCCGCATAGAGTGCATTTCTGCAAGGCTTCTATGACAGAAATATCTTCCTTTACCTCACCCATCATGAGGCCGTACGACAAAAATACTTTTCCCTTGCCGCTGTCCGCCTCGGTGCCCCATATATCGAAGACCGGGCAGGATTTTTTGCAATAGCCGCATCCCGTGCAGCACATAAGTTCATGCTGAATTTCTTTAAGATGGTTCATGTTATCCCGGATATCTTAAATATGAAATTATACTCCCTTTCCACTGCATCATCTTTCCCGGATTCATTATATTTTTGGGGTCGACAGCCTTTTTTATTGCCTCCATGACCTGCAGCGATTCCTTTCTTTCTATTTTCATCCACGGTGCCTTTGATATTCCTATGCCGTGCTCACCGCTCACCGTCCCATGCAGGGCTATAACCGTATTATAAATACCATCAACTGCTTTTTCGGCCCTTTCCCAGCTTCCATTGATAAGAGGGTTAATCAAAACTTTTGTGTGGAGGTTGCCGTCGCCAGCATGCCCGTAAGTGCCTATCAGTACTCCATATTTTTTTGCAATTTCCTGGAATTTTTTAATTGCAACAGGAATTTTTGATATCGGTACCGCCATGTCGTCTGCAAGGGATACAGAAACCATGTCCTCTCCGTAACGCGAAAGAGAAGGTAAAACTCCTTTCCTGCCCTTCCACAGGTTCAACATCTCTTCCTCATCATCAGTAAAAGTAACGTTGCTAGCCCCACTTTCCCTGCAAATATCAGCTATTCTCTTTATATCTCTTTTGATGATTGCCTCTGCTCCGTCCACTTCTGCCAGTATGATTGCCTCGCTTTCAGGCAACCCGATGTTCATTGATTTATTGACCGCTTTTATACATACACTGTCCATTATTTCGAGGGCGGATGGCAGCAAACCCGATGCTATTACGTCTGAAACGCCCTGTCCCGCCCTTTCAAGAGAATCAAAGGGAGCGAGAGCGATAGCACGCTTTTCAGGCAATGGTACAATGCGAATGGTGATTTCCGTGATTATGCCCAATGTTCCTTCACTCCCGACCATCAATTTTTCTAGCTGGTAGCCTGATGAATTCTTCATTGTTCTGGTGCCGAAATGTGTAACATCGCCGTCTGGCAAAACGACCTCCATTCCAAGCACATAGTCCCTTGTAGCCCCGTACTTTATAGCCCTCATTCCGGATGCATTGGTGGCAACCATTCCGCCGACTGTACAGACATCACCGCTGCCTGGTGAAGGAGGAAAAAAGAAATTTTTTTTGGCAAGCTCTTGGTTCAGCCTTCCATAGATAACTCCTGGCTCAACAACACAGTATAAATCCTCTACTCTTACTTCCTTTATTTTATTCATTGCCGTCATATCAAGGATAATGCCGCCCTTTATCGGAACAGCCTGACCGGATAATGCAGTGCCGGAGCCCCTTGCAATGACTGGAATGCCATTCTCATAAGCCAATCTCATGATTTTACTGACGTGCTTGGTATTTTTTACCCTTGCAACAATGTCTGGTGCATGGTGATGAATCGAGGCGTCAAAGCCATAGGTATAAAGCTCTGCAGCGGAAGTGATAACATTTTCCTCCCCCACTATGTCCTTTATGATTTCCACCACGGCCCCAGAAAGCATGAGCAGGTAATGCAAAAGATATTTTAAGGATTGCCATACGTTGATCGGTTCGGATAGATTTTATAGAATTAGACATGAGGGAAGATGGAAAGAATTCAGAAAATTATGACAAACACAATGGAGGGAAATTATTGTTATATAAAATAGCAAATAGAAATCCATAGGGTGATGAGAGAAGAAGTTTCATAAGAATTTTCCAAGAAGCGAAGGAGTTTTTCGATTGATCTTTGTGGTAGATTTTCGGGCTTTTGAACATAGGCATAACAACAACGATTACTAAGAAAGATAGTTATTTAGCTCAGTTCCAATATTGAGCACTAAATCTAACGCCTGTCTCATTACGTTTGCTTTTTCCAAATTGTTAACTACTCCGGGCTGAAGCCCGAAGCGTATCACATGAGACTGGCAAAATCAATGAGTGTCATTTGACTTTCTGTTCTGATGCTCTGATAATAATCATAATCAACATTCGTCCAATGCTTTCCTTGTTGTCGTTCGATATAGAACTGTGCTGTCTCACTGGTTAT